>JAJXWG010000139.1 GCA_021781695.1 Pseudomonadota bacterium | reverse complement strand
GCCAGATCGCATCCAGCGCAAGATTGATCGCGTTGAATTCGATGTGCACCAGCGCGTGGATCAACGCGGCACGCCCCTCTACCGTGTTCATCGACCGGCGTTTCACCTCGCGGGGTGAAACCAACCCGGGTCTTGCAGGGCGGCCAGGGATAAGCTGCGATGGGACAAGCTTTGCATGGACATCCAGCACCGACATCCAGGTCTGCTTCAGGCTGCGCACCCCTGCCGCCTTGCGCGCAGCATCCGTCTCGGCAAGCCAGAACAGCGCTGCCTGCCTCAATTCATCAGGCTGATCGTTCAACATGCCCGCTTATCCAAAAAAACTCCGTTCTTCCCCATGATCGTGAATATCTCCATCCGGCAGCTCTGTGGCATAAATGTACGGCATTAAGCAGTCGATCAGCAACAGCCCATGAACCTGTCCCGCATATTTTCCTGGAATTCCAATAAATATCATACCGTTATAAAATTTCTCCGGCTCGCCATGCAGATGGCGGGCCTGTCAAAATATTTTCATGCCTTATCTTGGACGGTGACGGTTTTCGGTATAAACTCAACGCCGAGCAGAAAAAATTCAAGATATTCTCGCTTGGGCTATTCAGTTTGTTGCAGTTGAGTGTTAGACTTTGTTCGCTGTAACGCGCAGCCATTTATTTCACGATGCTAATCACGGAGAGAGACACATGAACAGAAAAGAATTGATTGATGCTTTGGCCACTAAAACCGGTAGCACAAAAGTCGCCGCAGAAAACAATATTGCTGCGCTGATTGAAGTCATCGGTGCAACGCTGGCTAAAGGGGAGAGCATCGCTCTCGTGGGTTTCGGTACCTTTGAAGTGCGCAAACGCGCAGCCCGAGTCGGCCGCAACCCAAAAACAGGTGCAGAGCTGAAAATCAAGGCTTCCAAGACGCCCGCATTCAAGCCAGGCGCAACATTGAAGGCTGCCGTCAACGGCGCAAAAAAGAAGTAAATTACAACGCGCCAGCCTTACGGCTGGCGCATCCGAGATTAGCGCAGGTTATCAGCGGTGATCTTCGCTAGTCTTATCGTCTGCCACGGCTGCACCTGCTCCCAGACAAAGCGCCACTCCCAGTTGTGGTCAGTGCTGCCCGGATAATTCATCCGATATTCATTTCCCAGACAAAGTATGTCCTGCATCGGGAAGATCACCGTATTGGCAATGGAAGCCGAAAGCGCCCCGATCATATCCCATGGCACGTCGACATCCTCGTGCCCCATGTATTGCCGAACAAAGCGTTTCACATGATCGGAAGCCGAGTTCCACCAACCCACCATCGTGTCGTTGTCGTGCGTGCCGGTATAGGCTATCGTGTTAACGACATAATTGTGCGGCAGGAAATAATTCGAATCGTCTTCTGCAAATGCAAATTGCAGTATGCGCATCCCGGGCAGTGAAAACCGGTCGCGAAGCTCGATCACGTCAGGCGTGATCACGCCCAGGTCTTCGGCGATGATGGGCAATTCCGGAAACGCCTTTTCGAATGCCTCGAAAAGTCCGGCGCCCGGCCCCGGCACCCACCTGCCGTTGATGGCGGTCGTCTCATTTGCAGGCACTTCCCAATATCCCGCAAAGCCCCGGAAGTGATCGATGCGCACCTGATCAAAATCTTCCAGCGCATGACCCATACGTTTTATCCACCAGGCATATCCCGTTTTTTCATGCACATCCCAGCGATACAGCGGATTGCCCCACAACTGCCCCGTCTCGCTGAAATAATCCGGCGGGACACCTGCGACAACATAAGGAGAGCCAGAATCGTCCAGCTCGAAGAGCTCGCGGTGCGCCCATACATCGGCGCTCTGGTAAGCCACGAAGATGGGCACGTCCCCGATCAGCTTGATACCGCGTTCATTGGCATATTTTTTTAGCTGCAACCACTGCCTGGCAAAGCACCACTGGCAGAATTTCCAGAAATTGATTTTCTCGCTGTTGATCTCCTCGAAAAACAGCAAGGCCTGCATCTCCCTGTTCGCAAGTGCTGCCGGCCACAGATTCCAGTTGCGCCAGTCCTGCTGCTCGGCGATCGTCATGAAGCGTGCATAGTCGTCCAGCCAATCGCCTTCGGTCAGACAGAATTCGGTATACGCGTTTTGCATGGCATCATCGGCAGATGAAAAAAAGCATTTTGCCGCACGACGCAATCGCTCCAGCCTGAACGGCCCCTGCAGTGAAAAATCCACCCTGTCCTGACGAAACCCAGGATGCGGTTGAAGATCATCCGGCTCAAGCCAGCCCAGATGAGAAAGTTCGCAAAGATCGATCAGCAGCACGTTGCCGGCAAAGGCTGAGCTGCTCATGTAGGGAGAATTGCCCGGGCCGATCTCGCCCAATGGCAGAACCTGCCAGTAGGTCTGCCCTGCGCCCAGCAGCCAGTCTATGAAAAGATACGCATTCGCACCCAGGTCCCCGGCGCCGAAAAGACCGGGCAAGGAAGTCGGGTGCAACAGGATGCCGCTGGCACGATTTTTTATCATCGCAACTACTCTGTGGCGCGACGCATCGCGCCATCCGCTTCCGTCTCGCCCAGGCTGCCGAGACTGACTGGCTCAGACAGGCTGGCAGGCGGGGCAAGCTTGAGCAGCCGATAAAGCTCGGTCAGGTTATGCCGATACAAGCGATCAAAACTGGCCACAGAATTTGCGGGATTGTAATCGCCAAACCACCAGAACCAGTCCGAACTCTCGCAGGAGCAGAGCTGCCTGTCCGCGGCTTTCTGTTCTGCAGCATTTAACCGCTTGCCGGACATCACCATGTCAAAACTATGCTTGGCCGCACAGAGCAAATCCCAGGCGCGATTCTTGTCTTCGCAACCTATCCAGGTCGAAAAATTGCCGTAAACCCAGCTGCCGGCCGCGATCGTAGGCAGGCTGGCCGGGGCTGCGCGATCAGGACGTTTCGGATCGGGCTCTATGAAATCGCCGTATGTGCCGGTATGGATATCTGGGTGCACCTCCAGCCTGCCATACAATTCATCGAGGAAATAAAATCCGTTGTAAGGATAATATTCCCAGGCATTTTCGCCATCCAGAATCACGCTGACCACAGGCGTCTCTGCCTCCTCTGCGTGCAGCATGATGGTTTCCAATTGGTCGATGAAATGGATGGCGGCATCCTTGCCATGCCAGCGCGAATATTCAAAACCGATCAAGTCTGACAAATGATCATCGCGGAAAAAGCACATCAAGCCGTCAGCCCCCTGCTCCAAGAGGTAAGGTCGATACAGATACTTGCCGCGCTCGGGAACGGGCAGACTGGAACGGCGCAGGCTGTTGACCAGAACCCCTTCACCGCTGGCCGCCCAGCCGCAACCTTCCTCGGCCAGCACTTGGAGCGTTTCTACCGAAATCGAACCCTCGGCAGGCCACATGCCACGGGGCTCCGTGCCGAAACGAGCCTTGTGACTCTCTTTTGCCAGTTGTATATGTTTGGAAACACGCAACCTGCCCTTGGGATAATGCGGCGCCTTGGGCAAAGGCGCGTCGGGCATCGCATCCTTTGCGCTGTCAAAATCGATCAAAAGCGGTGCCAGAGGATGATAGTGAGGGGTCGCGGAAATCTCGATCTGGCCCGCATCCGACAACTTGCGGTAGCGCGGAATAATATCGCGGGTCAATGCGCCGATCAGATCAAACAGCGCCTTGCGGTCTGCATAGCTGAAATTCATGGCCTTGGTCATCAGGGTCGCAACCAGCTCGTGCTCGCGGCGCACGCTTTCCCCGCACCATGCCAGATGGTACCAGGTCAGAAGATCGCTCATGTATTGTCCGGACAGATAGGACAATCCGATTTCCCCGTCCGCTTCCAGCTGCTGGAACAGATCCCACAGGCGCTTGTATGCCGGATAGGGCGCGATCATTTTCGTGTGGCTGCTGCGGAAACAGGAATCCAGCGTCAGGCGCCGCTGGGCAAGGGTAAACGCGTCGGTATTTTCGTGCACCAAGAGGCGCAACAACGGATCGCGCAGAACGCCGCTTGCAAACTGATCCGCATAATCCTCGATCTGGTCAAGCAGTATGGGAACGAAATTGATCACCGCGCGCACCTTGGGGTGCCGCTCCAGATGATAGGCCATGTCGGTGTAATCCTTGATGGCGTGCAGATAGACCCACGGCAGCACGAAATCGCCGCTGGAATAATCGCGATAATCCGGCTGATGCATGTGCCAGAGAAAAACCAGATCGAGAGACTTTTTCATAATGAGCCCGCCTGCTTAGCGGATGCGGTGCCCTGTCTGTCCCAGCATCTCTGAGGTGATAAGCGTAATGCCGTTTGGGCTGACATGAAAATGCTTGCGATCCTTCTCCGCATCGAGACCGACCTCCAGACCGTCAGGAATCCTGCAATCCTTGTCCACGATCACCCGCCTCAAGGTGACATGGCGTCCGATATCCACTTTGGGCAGCAACACAGAATCCTCTATATAGGAATAACTGTTGACGCGCACATCGGAAAAGAGCAGCGAGCGTTTCACCGTCGAGCCGCTGACAATGCAGCCGCCAGACACCAGAGAGTCTATCGCCATACCGCGGCGCTCAGGTTCATCGAACACGAACTTGGCTGGCGGCAACTGTTCCTGATAGGTCCAGATCGGCCACTCCTGGTCATACATGTTCAGATCGGGAATCACCTTGGTCATTTCCATGCTCGCTTCCCAGTATGAGTCGATGGTGCCCACATCACGCCAGTAAGGCTTCTTGTCGGCACCCATGCCCACGCAGCTCTCATCGAAGCTTTGCGCAAACACACGATAATTGGCCACCATGTGCGGAATCAGGTCCTTGCCGAAATCGTGGCTGGACTTGGGGCTGTCCGCATCGCGGATCAGCTGCTCGATCAGAAACCTCGTATTGAACACATAAATGCCCATGCTGGCTAATGACAACTCCGGATGACCGGGGATGGAAGGAGGATGCTCAGGCTTCTCGACAAATTCGAGCACGCGTCCGTCATCGCCGATCCCCATCACGCCGAAGGCGCGCGCATCAGAGACCGGCACTTCAAGACAGGCCACCGTCATGTCGGCCTTTTTTTCCACATGGCATGCCAGCAGTTTGCCGTAGTCCATCTTGTAGATATGATCCCCTGCCAGAATCACGACAAAGTCGCACTTGGATGCTCGTAT
Source organism: Pseudomonadota bacterium (assembly GCA_021781695.1). Classification (GTDB taxonomy): domain Bacteria; phylum Pseudomonadota; class Gammaproteobacteria; order Burkholderiales; family Gallionellaceae; genus Gallionella. Next base: position 84 of record JAJXWG010000139.1, on the reverse strand, counting down.
GATGTCCAGATTCTGAAACACCGCATCCGCAGTGCCCCGGTACCATTGGTCTTCGCTGACGCGCTGCTGCGCCGGCAGGATATC
>JAJXWG010000138.1 GCA_021781695.1 Pseudomonadota bacterium | reverse complement strand
GCGCAAAAAAAACAGTAGTGCATGTTGGTTCATGTGCTCTGCTCCTTCACAACTCCTTGACCGTAAGTTTTTCATGCGCCTGCTGTGCACGGCGGATCTTGTTCCGATCAAGGGAACTCATCGCCACCGCCACGCCTGCGCCTGCGATTGCTGCGCCAAGCGTTGCGGCCTCGATATTCACGACGGGCGCTGACAGGGGCGTGTAGAAGCCGCCCGCATCCCAGAAGTGCGGTTCCGAGCAGCCCAGGCAGCCGTGCCCCGACTCGATGGGAAAACTGGTACCGCCGTTCCATTTGGTCGTGGCACAGGCGTTGTGGGTGGTCGGCCCCTTGCAGCCCAACTCGAACAGGCACCAGCCATTGCGTGCGCCCTCGTCGTCAAAGGTTTTTGCAAACTTCCCCTGGTCATAAAAGGGACGGCGGTAACATCGGTCGTGTATGGTGGTGCCATAATATGAGCGTGGACGGTTAAGGTCGTCCAGATCGGGCAGCGTGCCGAACGTGAGGTAGTGCGCGAGCACGCCGGTAATCACCGCGGGGATGGGCGGGCAGCCTGAGATGTTGACGATGGGTTTGTCCCTGACAATGTCGGACACCGCCACAGCCCCTGTCGGATTGGGCCTTGCATTGGGGATGCCGCCGAACGAGGAACAGGTGCCGACCGCGATGATCGCCGCAGCCCCTTTGGCTGTTTCCTGCAAAAGATCGAGGTTGGTGCGCCCGGCGATGGTGGAATAGACGCCGCCGCCATTTATCGGGATCGAACCGTCAACCACCAACAGGTATTTGCCATAGAAATTCTTCATCGCATCCTCGCGCGACTTTTCTGCGGCGAACCCCGATGCTGCCTGCAGAGTGTGGTGATAGTCGAGAGAAATCATGTCGAAAATCAGGCTCTCCAGCGTGGGCGTATAGGAACGGGTGAGCGATTCGGTGCAGCCTGTGCATTCCTGGAACGACAGCCAGATCACCGAGGGACGCTGCGATCTGGCGAGTGCGTTGGCCATCGCAGCAGCCCTTTCCGGCGGCAGCGCCATCAGCGAGGCAAGCGCTGTACAGAATTTTAAAAACGCGCGGCGGCTGATGCCCTGTTCTGCCAGGCGTTCACCTAAGGTTTCATGATCTTTCATTCGGCCACCTCGCTGAGTCGTGTTCTCAACCTTGCAAGACCTGCGCGCAGGTCTTCCGGCTGGCTTTTGATGATTTCAGGAACCGTGGCGATTTCCAGCATGTCCGCCACGATGTCGCCTTCCACGTTGTAGTGGGTCACCCACCATACGCCGGGGTAATGCGTCTCGATGATCTCGCTAGGCCCAATCGCGTCGATGCGCGCCGATACTTCGCCCTGACCCAGCGTCTGCCGCAACTTTTCGTATTCGCCTGGTGCAAGCGGCAAACTGTTCAGGTCTATCATGCCTGCCCTGCCTGAGCTTACGAGGCTTTCCAGAAGCGTTTCAATCTCGGCTAGCAGCGCGCGGATATTTCCGACTGAATGCGCTTCTTCAGTTTGGGCATGGATGGGGATAGATTGGGTACTCATGACTGCCAATCCTCGATCAGCCTTAACGCCTGATCGCAGGCGAGTCTGATTGCGCCTGCAACGGGCAGCGAGGGAGTGTCTCCCCATGCGATGGTCTGCGGCTGTATTCCGATGAGAGCGCGGCGTTTTGGCAGCCTGCCTGCGAGATGTGCGATGGCGAAAAGATCGATCAGTCCGACTTCGTGCACGCTGAGCCTGCGGTTGCTGCCGATGAAGTCATCCATCTGCCCGCCCTCGAAAACCTTGGTGGTGCCGGGCTGCCCGTCGTAGTTTGCAGCATCGATGACGATCAGCTTGTCTGTATCCTCGATTGAGCAGGCGAGTGTGAAGCTTAGCGTGCCGCCGTCCATCAACTCGATATCTTCGCGTTGTGCAGTGAAATCGGCAAGCAGCCTTATCGCATGGACGCCCGCGCCCTCATCCTGCAACAGAACATTGCCTATACCCAATACCAATGTTTTAGCATGGTCAGCCATGGCTTGCCCGATCTGAACGGCGCTGAGCGCGGGTTTGTTCAGACTAGCACTGCAAATTGTAAATTGCAACGTAGTAATCCTGTCGAGTAATCCTGCCGGCCTGGCGCAGTGCTCCGCAAAGATCGATAATCTGCATTAAGGAAAACCGAATGCGCCCCAGACCACAGACGAATTATCTTGCAGGCTACCCAGAAGCGCTGGTGCAGGAATTGCACGAACTGATCGAGCAGGGACAGTTTGCAAAGAGGTTGCTGCAGAAATATCCGGCGGCTCACGCTGTCCGCACCGACAGGGCGCTTTATGATTTTGTGAACCAGATCAAGCAGGACTTCCTGCGCAATGCAGCGCCATTGAGCAAGGTGGCCTATGACGGCAGCCTGCAGGTCATGAAGCAGGCGCTGGGCATGCACACCGGTATTTCGCGGGTTCAGGGCATGAAGCTCAAGGCAAGCCGTGAAATTCGTGTCGCCCCCATATTCAAACAAATGCCACCGGAATTTCTGCGCATGATCGCAGTGCATGAGCTTGCGCATTTCAGGGAGCAGGAGCACAACAAAGCCTTCTATCAATTGTGTCTGCACATGGAGCCTGAATATCACCAGCTGGAATTCGAACTGCGCGCTTACCTGACTTATCTCGGTGCGAGTGGTGAGCCACTGTGGCCGGTTGTCGGTGTACTGTAATTATTTGCCATCCTGAAGAGGACGCGCAGGCATATTGAAATATCAACTGGCCTGTTGTAGTCTGCACAGATGGATATACATTGCGACCTGCTCAGTCGTATTCGTGAAGCAGCATCAAAGAGGTGCCTTTTTCTGCCGCATGCGCTTCGTCAGATGAGCAGGCCAGAGCGCATGATCACCACAGGAGAAATTCGCCGAGTGATTGAGTTTGGCGAGATCATTGAAAATTACCCGGAAGAGGCCATAGCTGCCTGATGCTGGGCTCTGGGGAGCAAAGCCGCTCGATCCATGTTGTCTGCGCACATAAGGAAGATTATCTGGCGATCATCACCGCCTATATTCCCGAAGAACAAGAATGGATCGATAATTTCAAGACGAGGAGAGCAACATGAAATGCCTGTATTGCCAGGGTGAAATGAAAAAGGGAAAAACGCCTTTGCATATTGACCGTAATGGCTGCCACCTGACATTGGACAGGGTGCCTGCATGGGTGTGCTCACAATGCGGCGAATCCTATTTCGAAGCTGCGGAAGTTGATGCTGTGCAGGACCTCATCCGGTCCATTGAACAACATCCGCTGGCGGCTTGAACTATTGAATGAAAATATTCCGCGGATTCAAGTATGAATGGCAACGTCTGATCCGAAGCAAGCACAGTATATGAGGGTCACTGGACATTGGCCCGATTGTTGCGTAGCTGTAGCCCACTATGGCGGTCGGCACCGGCCAAAATTTATAGCGCCCGCACCTTCACGGTCTTGCCCTTGACCTTGCCGGCAGACAAACGGCGCACAGCCTCGCGAGCGATGTCCTGTGTGACGGCCACATAGGTCGAAAAATCCGTCACGGTAATCTTGCCTATCTGCTCTCTTGTGAAACCTGCATCTCCTGTGAGCGCGCCCAGAACGTCACCCGGACGAATCTTTTCCTTGCGGCCCCCCAGTATCTGCAGCGTCACCATGGGAGGCACCAGCGGTGATTCATCCATGATTTTCAGTTCGCCCAGTTCATGCCACTCGGGCACGGTACCCGTTGCTTTTGCGATGCTGACTACACGATGCCGGTCGCTCGGCCCGCAAAGGTTCAGCGCCCAGCCATCCTCATCGGCGCGGCCCGTGCGCCCGATGCGGTGGATGTGCACCTCGGGGTCGGGCGTGACATCGACATTGATGACTGCTTCGAGCTGCGCAATATCCAGACCGCGCGCGGCAACATCGGTTGCCACCAGCACGGAGCAGCTGCGATTGGCAAACTGGATCAGCACCTGATCGCGTTCGCGCTGTTCCATGTCGCCGTTCAATGTCAGCGCCTGGATGCCTTCAGCATGCAGCACTTCCAGCAAGGCGCGGCATTGCTGTTTGGTGTTGCAAAAAGCCAGCGTGCTGACCGGGCGATAGTGCCTGAGCAACGTTGCGACGGCAGCCAGACGATTTTCATTGTTAACTTCATAGTAGCGCTGGCGTATCTTGCCGCTTTCGTGTTGTTCGGTGAGTTTTACTTCCTTGGGGTTGTGCTGAAACTTGCGCGCTAGTTTCGCGATGCCGTCAGGGAAGGTTGCCGAGAACAGCAGCGTCTGGCGATCAGGCGGACAGTGTTTGGCGATAAATGCGATGTCGTCAACAAAGCCCATGTCCAGCATGCGGTCCGCCTCGTCGAACACCAGCGCGTTCAGCGCCTCAAGATTCAGCGTGCCGCGCTCCAGATGGTCCATGATGCGCCCCGGCGTGCCGACGACGATGTGCGCGCCGTGCTCCAGGCTTGCGATCTGCGGCCGCATGGTTGACCCGCCGCACAGCGTGATGATCTTGATGTTGTCGCTTGACCTTGCCAGGCGTCTGATCTCCTGCGTCACCTGATCAGCCAGCTCGCGCGTGGGGCACAGCACCATGGCCTGCACGGCAAAGCGCCTGGGATTCAGGCGGGTCAGCAGGGGCAGCGCGAAGGCTGCTGTCTTGCCGCTGCCGGTCTTGGCCTGCGCAATCAGGTCATGACCCGCAAGCGTGATCGGCAGGCTGGCTGCCTGTATCGGCGTCATGGTGTGATAACCCAGCTGTTGCAGGGTAGCCTGCATGCCGGGTGAAAGCGGAAGCTCGCTGAATGCGTGCGAGTTGCGGGGATTTGGGTTAGTCTCGTTCATGCGCAATTATCCCAGCTTGCGGCGCGGTTTGCCGGTAAATTTTTAGATCATTCCTTACCATGCAGCAATGCGCACCCGTATAATGGATCAGAGGAGTGCCATGAACAGACGAACAGTCATATTCATTTCGGATGGAACAGGGATCACCGCGGAGACGCTGGGCAATGGCCTGCTCTCGCAATTTTCGGGCATCGAATTGCGCCCTGTGCGCTTCCCTTTCACGGACAGCCTGGAAAAGGCCGATGCCTGCCTTTTGCGCATAGACGAAATCAGGAGGCAGGATGGCGTGCGCCCGCTGGTCTTCATGACGCTGATGAAAGAAGAGATCAGCAAGAAGTTGCGCAGCGCCGACGCGCTTTTTATGGATCTGTTCGAGGCATTTATTTCTCCGCTGGAACAGGAGCTGGGCCAGCGCTCGACCCACAGCGTGGGCCGCAGTCACGGTCAGGAACATCGCGAA
>JAJXWG010000137.1 GCA_021781695.1 Pseudomonadota bacterium | reverse complement strand
GACGACCATTCAGTATGGCTGCTGGCAGGCATACAGCAAACCGTTTTGTCATGATCTCAAGGTTGTCGGCCTCAGCCCTGAATCACATGCTCATGCAAAACAGCTGGGCGCTGGCAAGACTTGCGCGTTTTTCCGGCAAGACAGTGCGTTTCGATGTCGCCCCGCTGTCGATGGCCTATACCATTCTGCCCGATGGCCGGGTAGGTCATGCCGAAGATACCGACTCTCCCGATGCGCTGTGCGTCATTGCCCCGTCGCTGTTGCCGCGTCTGGCAGTGCAAGACGAACTGGCCTACAAGGATATAGAGGGATCGGGCGATGCGGCCCTGCTTGCCGAAATTTTTTTCCTGTCGCGCAATCTGCGCTGGGATGCAGCCGAAGACTTGAGCGCCGTGACCGGCGACATCCTGGCCGAGCGCATCGTGCAAACGGTACAGAACCGCAACGTCGGCGCATCGCTGCTCAGTCTTGCTCAGGCCGCTTCCGAATACCTGACGGAAGAACAGCCGGTGCTTGCCAAGCCTCAGCAAATATATTCCTTCATGCAGCAGGTGGACACCTTGCGGGACGACATCGCAAGGCTGGAACAGCGCATCAAGCGTCTTTCCGACAGTACAGGGAACTAGCCGACATGCGCCTTTTCCGCCTGTTAAAAATTATCTTTGTTGTCCTGAGTTTCGGGCTGGACGAATTCCTGCTGGCGCATGAGCGCATGCGCTGGTTGCGTGCGCCATTGAATACACTGCTGTTCATGCGCGACACCTCAAACCCGCGCGCGGTCCGCCTGCGCCAGGCGCTGGAAAGCCTGGGGCCGATCTTCGTCAAATTCGGACAGATGCTCTCCACAAGACGCGACCTGATGCCTGCCGATATCGCCGACGAGCTGGCCAAGCTGCAGGACCAGGTGCCTCCGTTCCCATCAAGGCAGGCACTCTCATTGCTCGAGAGCGCCTACCGCAAACCCCTGCTTGAGACGTTCAGAAGTTTTGAGGAAACCCCGGTTGCCAGCGCTTCCGTGGCGCAGGTGCATTTTGCGGTGCTGCACGACGGGCGCGAGGTCGCCGTGAAGATACTTCGCCCCGGCATTGCGCTCACCATCGCGCACGACATCGCACTGCTCAAGATAGGCGCCGACCTGATCGAATGGCTGTGGGAAGACGGACGCCGCCTGAAGCCGCGCGAGGTGATTGCGGAATTCGAGAAGCATCTGTCCGATGAACTGGATCTGACGCGGGAGGCCGCCAACGGCAGCCAGCTGAGGCGCAACTTCGCCGACTCCAGAAAGCTGCTGGTCCCAGAAATGTTCTGGGATTATTGCACGACCGAGGTCATGGTCATGGAACGCATGTACGGCATGCCTGTCAGCCAGGTGGATGCGTTGAGAACTGCGGGCGTGGACATCCCTAAACTTGCCGCCGACGGGGTCGAAATTTTCTACACCCAGGTTTTCCGCGACGGCTTCTTTCACGCCGACATGCATCCCGGCAACGTCCAGGTGGCAAAAGACGGTCGCTACATCGCGCTGGATTTCGGCATCATGGGCACGCTCACCGATGTCGACAAACATTATCTCGCGCAGAATTTCATCGCATTCTTCCAACGCGACTACAAGCGTGTCGCCGAGGTTCACATCGAATCCGGATGGGCGCCCAAAGAGACGCGAGTGGATGAACTGGAGTCAGCGATACGCGCCGTCTGCGAACCCATCTTCGACAGGCCGCTGAAGGAAGTCTCTTTCGGCCGCGTGCTGCTTCGCCTGTTTCAAACTTCGAGACGCTTCGGCATCGAAGTCCAGCCGCAACTGGTGTTGCTGCAGAAAACCCTGCTCAACATCGAAGGGTTGGGATTGCAGCTGGATCCAGAGCTGGATCTCTGGAAAACCGCAAAGCCGTGGCTGGAACGCTGGATGAGCGAACAGGTGGGCTGGCGCGGTTTCCTGAAGTCGCTGAAGGAAGAGGCCCCCAATTACGCAACCCTGCTGCCGCAACTGCCGCGTCTTCTGCATCAACGGCTTTTGGATAATCCTGCGGCAGGCGTCGAACAGGCGATGCTGCAGTTGCTTGCACAGCAGCAGCGCCGCAACATGTGGCTGGGTGTGATCGCGGTGATTCTGCTTTTGCAGCTGATCTGGCTGCTACTGGGCTAATTTCGGGAACCATTATTCTGGTCCAGGCCTAGAACAAATCTATGCTGCCCGACTCAATTTCTTTAAGGACACCCTGCCTGACCAGCGTATCATAGTGGCAGATGCAGTTGCGCCCTGCATCCTTCGCTGCGTAAAGCGCCGAGTCTGCCCGGTTGATCACTTCCTGGGGCAGCACGTTGTAGTCTGCTCCGCTGAAGCCCCCGCTGATCGTGATATGCCCAACCTGCGGGAAACTGAATCGTTCTATCGAATCCCTTGCGCGCTCGAATGCATGCGTTGCCGCCTCGAGATCATCTGCCGCTATGATCGCGACAAACTCCTCCCCGCCGAAACGATACAGCAGATCGGACTGGCGAAACGATTTTTCCAGCAGACGCGCGACCATGATCAGCACCTCGTCGCCTATCACATGCCCGTGTTTGTCGTTGATAGTTTTGAAATGATCCACATCCAGCACACCCAGCCAATAGGTGTGCGGCGTATGCCGCCTATGCTCGTCATGATCAATGACCGTCTCCCTCATGCGCAACAGCAGCAGGTTCCACAGGCGGTCAAGATTGACTTCGAGCGAATACCGGTTGAAAAGACCGGTCAGCTGGTCACGCTGACTGGTGTCCAGCAGCGCATAGTAATTCGAGAATACCTCGAGGATCCCGCTGATGATGGCCTCTTCGACGGGCGTCACCTCCCTGTCGCGCCGGAAAACGAAATAGCCTCGCAGCACCTGGCCGCCCCTCAGCGGATAGCAGATGACCAGCTCTTCCCCCATCTTCCGGCTGCATGGCCTGTCGAGCATGCGCACGTTTTCGAGCAAGTCGTGAATTTCCTTCGGGATATCCCTGTCGTTAGTGACTTCTTCAATTCGCTCAACGACGCGATGCACGCCGTCTTCTGTCATCACAGACGAGCGCCTGTGATGCAGGAAGCGCAGTATCGCACCCCTGTCGTCAACCCGGTAAAGGGAAGTCTCGAGTACGCCGAGTATCGGGCCTAACGTGCGCAACAGGCTCTGCTCGACGAGATAGGTGTCGCGGATCGCGGTCATCGAACCCAGCGTCTTCAATACGCCGGGCAGGCCGGTGGGTTTAATGTCGGTCATGGTATTAGGTTGATTACGGGCAATGCAGGTGACTTGCCTGAATTATAAATGGCTTGCGCTACTGCGGATATTGTAATGTGGATCAGGCAAAAAAACCGCTTTCCCAAAGTTCCTTGGCCAAGGCGCGATAATCGGCCGCCCCCGGGCTGTGGGGCGCATACTCGAATACATCCTGGCCATGCATGGGACTGGTCGCCAGCGCCACGTTTTCGCCTATGCGCGTCTCGCAGACCAGATTCCCGAAACGCTCCTTCAGCTTATCGTATATCTCATGGGAGAGCTTGCGTCTCGAGTCGAAGCGCGTCAGCAGGATGCGCCTCTCTATCTTGCGCTTGAGCTTCTGTTCCAGCACATTCAGCGCGCTGTCCAGGCGATGCACGCCTTGCAGCGACAGGAAATCGGCCGATACCGGAACCAGCACGCGGTCCGATGCCAGCAGCGCGTTCAGAGTCAGCACGCCCAGCATGGGGCAGCAGTCGATGATGATGGGCGCACCGGTCAAGGACAGGTCTTCGGCCAGCCCCTTTTTCAGCATGGTTGCAGCCTGTGGGTCGCTGCCCAGCAATGCGTCCAGCTTCGCAAGCTCCAGCGCCGCAGGTATCGCCTGCCAGCCACGGCTGGTATCCCGCAACAGGCCTGCCAGCGGCGCCTGCTGTTTAAAAAATGCAACCATGCTAGTCGCCGAATTGACATTCCTGATGCCGCTGGCCAGAGTCAAATGTCCCTGTGGATCAAGATCGATCGCAATGGGATTCTTCTGCGCAATGGAGAGCGCTGCGGTGACATTCAAACATGTGGTGGTTTTTCCTACGCCACCTTTTTGATTAAATACGGCGATGACCGCCATGCTGTACTCCAAATATGACTATCCGGATGAATTATAGTCGTAAAAGCCTTTCCGATTTCGGAATCAAACGCTCGAACAACAGCTGTTTACAAGGCCTATTCCATAAATCAGGGATGAACGCCCGGCGAATTTTCGAAGGCCGGGTTCAATTGGAATGGCTGCCGAATTTCTTCCGTATAATAGCGTTTACCCAATATGCATTTTCGGACTATCATTTATGTTATTCACTCTCCAGTCTCCCATGCGCTATTCCAGCTCACTCTGCATCGCGGGATTTGTCAGTCTTGCCATGCTGCTTTCCTGTCACCAGGCTCACGCCGCCGAGAAGAAGCCTGGCGCCAACCAGCCCATCCCGGTAACCGCTGCAACAGCACAGCAGCAGTCCATGCCGGTATGGATAGAAGCGCAGGGCACGGTTCTGCCGCTTAACTATGTCAACGTGATGCCGCGCGTGGCAAGCCTGTTAAAGAGCGTGAATTTTCACGAAGGGCAATCGGTGAAGGCGGGCCAATTGCTGGCCACTCTGGACCCGGAGCCTTATCAGGTGCTGCTCGATCAGGCCAAGGCGCAGACGATGCGCGACCAGGCTCAGCTTGACGGCGCGCAGGCAGACCTGCAGCGTTATGAAACGCTGCTGGCGCAGGACTCCATTTCCGAGCAGCAGGCGGTAGACCAGCGCGCCACTGTCGCCCAACTGAAGGGCACGGTTGCAGCAGACAAGGCGGCGCAGAACAATGCTCAGATGCAGCTTGGCTGGACGCGCATCACCTCCCCGATCTCGGGGATAGTGGGATTGCGCCAGGTCAGCGCGGGCAACATCTTGGGCACCGCAGGGGCGATCGGCGGCGGCAACAGCGCGCTTTCCGGCACCGCCGCGAATACCATGCCCATCGTCACGGTCGCGGAAATCCAGCCCATCGCCGTGCTGTTTCCTATCGCTCAAACAGAGCTGCCGGCTGTTCTCGAACGCATGCATGAAAATGCGACCCTGTTTGCCGAGGCATGGGACCAGCGCCGCAGCGCAGTAATAGACAAGGGCAAAGTCATCGCGATCGACAATCAGATCAACTCTTCGACCGGCACCGCGATGCTCAAGGCAGAATTCCCCAATGCCCGCCGCATGCTTTTCCCCAATCAGTTCGTCAACATCCGGCTGCTCGTCAACACGGTCAAGGGTGCAATCGTCGTGCCTTCCTCCGCGATC
>JAJXWG010000136.1 GCA_021781695.1 Pseudomonadota bacterium | reverse complement strand
CCGTCCACTTCCTTCATGATCACGGCAGCCGTCGCAATGCCAGGCTCTTTGGCGAGCGAGGCCTCGATTTCTCCCAGTTCGACGCGAAAGCCGCGGATTTTGACCTGGTCATCGACGCGGCCCAGGCAATGGACATTGCCGGATTCATCGATGCGTGCCAGATCGCCTGTGCGATACAGGCGCGCCTCATGATCCCCTTCGGCATGTGGGTTGGCTAGGAATTTTTCCGCGGTGAGATCAGGGCGGCCGAGATATCCTTGCGCGACACCGGGCCCCGTGATGCAAAGCTCGCCTGTTTCACCGGTTGGCAGCAGTTTGAGATCGCTGTCCATCACAAGCAGGCCGTAATTGGGCAGCGGCTTGCCTATCGTGACTGGCATGCCCTTATGCAATCTCGCAAGACTTGCCGATACGGTTGCCTCGGTCGGGCCGTAGGTGTTGAACAATTGATGACCGGGCGTGGCCCAGCGCTCGACCAGCGCCTGCGGGCACATCTCGCCGCCCAGATTGATCAGTCTGAGAGAGGGAATGTCGCGAGGGAAGAGCGCAAGCAAAGTGGGTACCGCATGCAGCACGCTGATGTGATTGTCTTCGAGCGCGGTGGCCAGGGCATCCGGATCTCCGGTGATTTCGCGCGGGGCAAGCCAGAGGGTTGCGCCGACCAGAAAGGCTATCCAGATTTCCTCGAAGGACATGTCGAATGCAACGGAAAAACCCTGATAGACCTTGTCATCAGCGCGAATGCCCAGCACCTCGTTTTCGCTGCGCAGGAAATGGCAGATGCTGCGCTGGCTGACAAGGATACCCTTGGGTTTTCCCGTGGACCCAGATGTGTAAATCACATAGGCGGGGCTGTCCGGGCCGAAGTCGCTGCCTCTTTGCAACAAGGGTGCATCCCCAGATTCGAGCAGGTCTTCGATGACCCACAAGGGGCGCTCATAGTCCTTGAGCTGCGGTAAATATGCGCGGCAGGTGAGCAGGCCCGGGCTTTGCGCATCGGCCAGGCAGATGTCTATCCTGGCCACTGGCGTGTCTGCATCGAAGGGCAGCCAGGCGGCACCTGCCTTGCAGATGGCCAGCTGCGCCGCGAGAAGATCTGTGCTGCGCGGCAGCCATAGGCCTATGACCTGCCCTGTCTGAACACCTTTTGCAAGCAGGCGGCTTGCGAGCCCGTCGGCTGCCGCATTGAGCGCACCATAGCTTAAGGTTTGTGTGCCAAAAATCAGCGCAGTCTTGTCAGGCATTCTGCCTGCAGTGGCTTCAAAAATGTCGGGCAGTGTTTCGGGTTGGAGCAGATCAGGGCGGTGCGGGCCACGCAAAATCATAAGTTTTGAATCTCGAAATGAATAAGGGCATAGTTCCATTTTAGCATGCACAGTTTGCCGTGCTGCATGACCCATTTCCTAATTCGCAGATTGGAGTACGATATGTGCCATTCAAACCGGAATTCTGTACAGGTGAAAAAATGAACAAGATCGTCGATTCCATCCTGAAATACAACGCTAACCGTGAAGCGGAACGGGTCGCAATGAAATACCGCGCGATGCGCGAGAATCCGTTTTCCTTCATGCGCGGCAGTTGCCACCTGTATTACGAGGACTGGCCGTTTCAGGATATGCGTCTGAATGATGCGCCAGCCGCGTGGATTTGCGGCGATCTGCATCTTGAGAACTTCGGCTGTTACAAGGGCGATAACCGGCTGGTCTATTTCGACATGAACGACTTCGATGAGGCAGTGCTAGCACCTGCGACATGGGAGCTTGGTCGCTGGCTCGCAAGCATCCTGGTTGCCGCTGATTCCTTGAACCTGCCGGAGACTGATGCTCAGAGGCTTTGCAAGATTGGCCTTGCCAGTTATTCGGCGGCGCTGGCGGCGGGCAAGGCCAGATGGCTTGAGCGCGACACAGCCAGCGGAATGATCAAGAGTCTGCTCAACCCACTGAGGCTGAGACGCAGGGAAGCGTTTCTGAACAGCCGGACTCGCGTGCGTAAAGGGGTGCGCAGCATCAGGGTGGATGGGAAACACGCGCTGGATTTATTGCCGGAAGAAAAGGCGAGGGTCATGGCCTTTGTCGACGAATATGCGCGGGGACAAGTTGATCCGGAATTCTACCGCCCCATCGATGCCGCAAGGCGCATCGCCGGCACCGGCAGTCTGGGCCTTGCGCGTTATGTGATACTGATTGAAGGGCGCGGCAGTCCGGACGGGAATTTTTTGCTCGACCTGAAACAAGCCATACCCAGTGCGCTTGCGCCTTATGTCACAAGCAGGCAGCCTGCATGGGAAAGCGAAGCGCATCGCGTTGCCGGTGTGCAGCAATGGGCGCAGGCCATCTCCCCTGCATTTTTGTCTGCGGTGACGTTCGATAAAGAGCCTTTTTTGTTCAAGGGTCTGCAACCGACGGCCGACAGGCTGGCGCTTTCCGGTTGGAATGGCAAGCTGAAGCGGCTTGAACAGGTGGTGCAGAGCATGGGCGAGATCGTTGCCTGGAGCCATTTGCGCAGCAGTGGCAGAAGAGGATCTGCGATTGCGGACGAGTGGATGAATTTTGGCATGCGGCAGGACTGGCAGGTGCGGTTGTTGAAACTTGCTGCAAAACAGGCCGAAAAAATCGGATCGGACTGGAAAAAATACGCGCGCGAGTATGATAAGTCGGGGAAGTCATGGTGTTGAGAAAATGCAGCAAGGCTGCGATATGCCGGGGAATCGGGATTCTGTTACAATTGTCCGGGAACAGGCGCTGGGCAAGAAGCACCCACGTCAACGTTACAACCGCGTTGGCGCTGATTTGAAAAGTAGATTCAATGACTTGCAAGTCCGAATCGTGTTTTTTCTCCCGAGCGCTCCCATTCAAATTCAAATTCAAGGACACTAAAGCATGACCAGCGTAGAAACCGTGAGCGCGTTACAGCGTCGACTGAACGCAACGATACCCCAGCAGGCCGTCCGCAGCCAGGTGGCCGATCGCTTGAAGCGCATCGGGAGGACTGCAAGGATTGCCGGATTCCGACCTGGCAAGATCCCGGGCAAGATACTCGAGCAGCATTATGGTTCGGAAGCGCGCCAGGAAGCGCTGGGGGAGGCTTTGCAGAAGTCTTTTGTTGAAGCCATTCAGGCCAAGTCACTTAAAGTTGCAGGAGATCCGGAGTTCACCGTCAAGACGAACGATTGGAGTGCCGATGAAATCGAATACAGCGCGACTTTCGAGGTGTATCCGGAAGTGGTGCTGGGCGATATCTCGGGCGAATCTGTCCTGCGTTTCACCTATGAGCTTAGCCAGGCCGATGTGGATAACACCATTGCCACGTTGCGCAAACAGCGCGCAACCTATGCTGCGGTGTCTCGCGCGGCGCAGAATGAAGACAAGGTTGTAATCGACTTTTCAGGCACACTAGATGGCAAGGCATTTGAAGGCGGAGAAGCGAAGGATTACCCTGTTTTGTTGGGTTCCGGCCGCATGCTGAATGACTTCGAGGCGGCCATCGTCGGGATGAATATCGGCGAAACCAAGTCGTTCGACATGACTTTTCCGGAAAATTACCATGGCAAGGATGTGGCGGGCAAACAGGTTACCTTCAAGATTACGCTGAAAAGCGTGGAAGCGCAGGTATTGCCCGAAGTGGATGGGGAGTTTGCCAAATCTGTAGGCATCGCTGATGGCGATGTGAGCCGCCTGGAAGATGAAATTCGCAGCAATCTTGCGCGTGAAGTTACGCGCCGCCTGAAAGGGCGCAACAAGGATGCGGCGATGGATGTGCTACTCAAGGTGGCGCAATTTGAATTGCCCCGTGCGCTGGTCGAATGGGAGATGCACAGGTTGATGCAGCAGACAGCGGCTGAGATGGAACAGCGCGGCATGATGAAAAAAGGCGCGCAGTTGCCGCCGGAACTGTTCCGCGAGCGCGCGGAAAAGCGCGTCAAGCTGGGGCTGATTCTGGCCGATCTGGTTGAGAAGCATGGGCTCAAGGCTGACCCAGAAAAGGTCCGCGCGCTGGTCGAAGATTATGCACAGAGTTTCGAGCATCCGGAAGAAGTGGTGCGCTGGCATTATGCAGATCCATCACGCTACCAGGAGCTCGAGAACCTGGCGCTGGAAGAGAATGTGGTGGATTGGGTGACTGCACGCGTCAAGGTGACCGATCAGGCTTTATCATTCGCAGAATTGATGGGGAATTAACATGCATTACGAAGAGACGCAAAATATCGGCATGATCCCCATGGTCGTTGAAACCAGCGGCCGCGGCGAGCGGGCCTACGACATCTATTCCCGTCTGTTGAAAGAGCGCGTGGTGTTTCTGGTGGGCGAGGTCAATGACCACAGCGCAAACCTGATCGTGGCGCAAATGCTGTTTCTCGAGTCCGAGAATCCGGACAAGGACATACACTTCTACATCAATTCACCGGGCGGCTCTGTCACCGCAGGCATGGCAATCTACGACACCATGCAGTTCATCAAGCCTGCGGTAAGCACGCTTTGTATAGGCCAGGCGGCCAGCATGGGCGCATTCCTTTTGACAGCGGGTGAGAAAGGAAAACGCTTCTGCCTACCCAATTCCCGAGTGATGATACATCAGCCCTTGGGCGGCTTCCGCGGCCAGGCATCGGACATCGAGATACATGCGCGCGAAATATTGTATTTGAAACAGAAGCTCAATCAAATGCTGGCGATGCATACCGGACAGACGGTCGAGGTGATCGAGCGCGACACGGATCGCGACAATTTCTTGAGCGCGGCAGATGCTGTTGCCTATGGACTGGTCGATCAGGTGCTGGACAAACGCGCTTGAAGATAAACTTGAGAGAGGTGTGCTATGGCTATCGATAAGAAATCAGGTGACAAGCTGCTTTACTGCTCGTTCTGCGGCAAGAGTCAGCATGAGGTTCGCAAGCTCATTGCAGGACCATCCGTATTTGTGTGCGACGAGTGCATCACGCTTTGCAATGACATCATGCGTGAGGAGATTCAGGGGGAAAATGGGCATGGCGACAAGTCCGAATTGCCCGTTCCCAAGGAAATTTGCGCAACGCTTGACGAATATGTGATCGGCCAGGAACGCGCCAAGCGCATCCTGTCTGTCGCGGTATACAACCACTACAAGCGCTTGAAGAGCAACTCGAACGATGGCGTTGAGCTTTCCAAGAGCAATATCCTGCTGGTGGGACCGACGGGTTCGGGTAAGACCCTGCTTGCGCAAACGCTGGCCCGCATGCTGGATGTGCCGTTTGTGATGGCGGATGCAACCACGTTGACCGAGGCAGGCTATGTCGGGGAAGACGTCGAGAACATCATACAGAAATTGCTGCAGGCCTGCGATTACAACGTCGAGAAGGC
>JAJXWG010000135.1 GCA_021781695.1 Pseudomonadota bacterium | reverse complement strand
GAAATCCAAGCACCTACACTCGTCGATTGTTTAATCTACTTTTTAAAGAACAGTCGCTGCACCAGCGAAGAGGTGCGCATTATAGTGATTCAATTTCCTACGTCAACCTATTTCGATAATATTTTTTAAATTGCTGTCCGACATACTGACAAGTTGTGTTTT
The DNA here is from genome assembly GCA_021781695.1 of Pseudomonadota bacterium. Classification (GTDB taxonomy): domain Bacteria; phylum Pseudomonadota; class Gammaproteobacteria; order Burkholderiales; family Gallionellaceae; genus Gallionella. The sequence continues at coordinate 5,177 of JAJXWG010000135.1, read as the reverse complement.
TAATTACAATGCAACCTCTTATGAAAGGCTATCGTTGATCACACTCGGCATCGAATCTTCCTGCGACGAAACAGGCATAGCACTTTACCAGACGGGACGCGGCCTGCTTGCGCACGCGCTGCACACGCAGGTTGCAATGCACAGCGAATACGGCGGCGTCGTGCCCGAGCTTGCCTCACGCGATCATGTGCGGCGCGTGGTGCCGTTGATACGCCAGGTGATGAAGCAAGCCAATGTCGCGCTCGACCAGATAGATGCCATTGCCTATACCCAGGGACCCGGTCTTGGCGGCGCGCTGCTGGTCGGCGCAAGCGTCGCCAGCTCGCTGGGCTTTGCGCTGGACATACCGACGATAGGCATACATCATCTTGAAGGTCACCTGCTATCTCCCTTGCTGTCCGATCCCGCACCTGAATTTCCATTTGTCGCCTTGCTGGTCTCCGGAGGGCACACGCAGCTGATGCGCGTGGATGGTGTGGGACAATATGAGTTGCTGGGCGAAACGGTTGACGATGCCGCAGGGGAGGCATTCGACAAAAGCGCAAAACTCTTGGGCCTCGGCTATCCCGGGGGGCCTGCCCTTGCGAAGCTTGCCGAAGCGGGGCGACCAGGACTCTATAAACTGCCGCGCCCCATGCTGCACAGCGACAATCTTGATTTCAGCTTCAGCGGACTGAAGACAGCGGTTCTGACGCTGGTCCGGCAAAATGCTCTCGATGAGCAGACACGTGCAGATATTGCGTACGCAACCCAGGAAGCAATCATCGACGTGCTGGCACACAAGGCTCGCGCCGCACTAGCCAGGACCGGTCTCTCTCAGCTGGTGGTAGCAGGCGGTGTCGGCGCCAACCGACTGTTGCGCGAGAGGCTCACCCGCGACATCGAAAAACGCGGAGGCCGCGTGTTCTACCCCGAGCTTGAATTCTGCACAGACAACGGTGCAATGATCGCCTTTGCAGGCGCACTGCGCCTGGCAGAACGGGAAGCTTTAAAGGACTACCGCTTTGACGTCAAGCCGCGCTGGAATTTGCAGGACATCACGCACCACTATGCGCGCTGCTGACGTCTGCGCGGCGCTGTGGCATTGAACTGCTGCCCTCTCAGCACCGCAATCTGCTGCAGGATGGGTGTCGTGATAGGCTCCAGCCTCTGACGCATCAGCGTGCCTCCAGCCGTACTATGAGACAGAATCGGGGCGGCAACGCGGCTGTTCATGCCGGACAAAATCAACATCGCATTCACCTCTGGCGCATATTCAGGAAATGCCTGCAGGAACTGCCCCGCAATCGTTGATGCATCCCGACAAAGTGCGTCTGCATTTTCAAGTATCGCCTCCGGAGTATCGTTGTTGCAAGGTGGCAATATGAATGAAAAATAGGCTGCGAGCGCATTGAGCAGCGCATACACCACATCCCTGTCAGCAGGATAGCGCAACAATGCTTCGGCAGTTTGAAGAAATGCCTGGCCTTTTGCAGATAGAACCCGCTCAAGCTGCATCGCAACAGGATGAACCACCATCGGAGCGAGCTTTTCCCGCAATGCCAACCAGTCGCCACGCGGCAGAATTTCTACAGGCAAGTCATCCGGCATGCGCTCCAGGAATCCGACATGATAGGCATTATCGACAGCACCCCTGTTCCACAATTTCTGGCGCACTTCGTCAGTGACAAGTCCGGGCTGCAACACCAGCCTTACCGTGTCGATGATGGTATGCGGACTGTTTTCAAAAGGCAGGTGTTCGACAAGATATCCGGCCAGTATCTTGCCCATCGCCCCCTGAACCACACACTCGCGCTCCAGCATGCGGCGCGCATTGTCCGCGACCGGCATCGCCCACCATGCGCGCCGCGCCAGCTCATCGGTCAGACCGTTGGAATAGGCCACAGATACCACCGCCTCGGCCTCGCCCAACAACAACAGGCAATCCAGACCCTTGTTGCGTGCCTGCCCCATGCGCGTCCAGCCGTGCAGATAGACAGGATAACCGCCCGGCGAACCGGTGGCACTGCCAGCCAGCATTTCTCGCACACGGCGCAGATACTGTTCTGGGCGCCCTGTAGGATGCAACTTGATCGCGGCCTCGCCCCTTGCAGACAAACCGTAAACGATCATCGCAGCCTCATCGATGCGCACCGCCTGGATATCCCCCGCCATCATCACATTGAGGCGCAATTCATCTTCTGGCGCAAGTTCTGACATGTTGATCCTAATTCAATTGTATGCGCTGACCCCAGGGCACCAAAGACTTTCCCTTGACCAGCCAGAGCACAGGAAAAACCGGTTCGCACACAGGAAACTCGCCTTGTGCATCGGTGAAATAAAGCAAGAGGTCAGGCGCGCGATTCTGCCGTGCAACCCATTCAAACGCCGGCCTGAAGTCGGTACCCCCCCCGCCGTATATTTCCCTAGGCAGGCTGAACTCCTCCCACGGCTCAAACAACCAAGGTCCATCTTTTGCAAGCTCCGTGTCGCATGCATGCAAAACAATGCGCGCGCGCAACTGCCCCTTGATCGCATTGATCTCGCTCATGAACTCGACTATTTCCTGTTCAGAGATCGACCCGCTGGTATCCAGCACCACCATGATTTCAGCCTCCGCACTTCTCAACGAGGGCAATATCATCTCTCCCTCGCGCCTTGAAGGGCGCATATAGCTGTAATCATCGCGCGCATACTGCGTCATATAACGGGCGAGCAGCAGACGCCATGGCAACCTGGGCTGCATCAGCTCACCGACCATGCGGCCAAGAAGCCCGCCCAGCTTGCCAGCCTGCTGCGCTTGCTGGGCTGCTCCGGCCAGACGCTGCTGCCATTGCTCGGCAAGCGACTCCTCTTCGGCTTGAGTCAAAGGCCGCGGCCGCGACGCACCCTTTGCGTCATCGTCTTTTTCATCGCCCTGCCCGCCTGCTTCATCTTTTGGTTCGCCGCTGCCATCGCCCTCATGTTGAGGCTCTTCTTCTGGCTCGTCGCTGTTATTTTCCTCGATGCAAGGATAGATTTCCTCAGCCGTCATGCCTTCAAAACAATCCAGCACGAGCGTGCCCGGAGGAGGAACAAGCCCATCCTTGACCAGCAGTGGATTGACCGCGTGGTCGCAGGCGATGTCCCAGCGGAAACGGTTGCGATTCTGGCGGCGGGCGAAATGCAGCAGCGCGCAGTGCAGCGCCTGATTGGCAAGCGCGAACTGGGTCTGTTCGATGCTCAGCGCATCGATGTAGGCAGGATTGTAGTAAAGGTTGCGCGCATCGGTATAGGCCGTCTGACACCATTTCGGATCAGCGGCAATCATCGGCAGTCGCAATGCCAGCGCGCCCAGAAAAGGCTTGTCCAGAATCAGCCGGGTTCTGGCAGCTGCAAGTTTGTTTTCTGTCTCGGCCTTGTCCATCCTCTGTCGCTAATAAAGCATCACATCGGCTACCGCATTCGCCCATGTGGAAAACTGCGGCACAGAAAACAACTGCTGGCCGATCGCGCGATGCATGTCCGAGACCAGCATCACACCCATTTCACGCAGCGGAAAGCGGCCGGCATAATCCAGAATATGCCCGTATATTTCACGCGTATCTTTGCCACTCTTGGCCCGCGCTGCACGGCCGACCAGGGCCGAGGCCACCGCATACTGCAGATCGACTTCACGCGGCACAGGAACCTCCTCTCCCCGCAATATTGCATCCAGATCGGGCATGCGATCCATGTTCTCAACGAACGCATTGAGCTCAAGTCCCGCCGCAGGACCCACGCATGCCTGCAGGGTTGCCAGCAGCAAGGGAGTGCCTCCGAATTTCTGCAAAGCGCGATGCGCGAATTCCCATGAACGCGGGCTAGGGAAAGCAACAGGATTGTGCGCAGGATCGAAATCAAAAAGGCGTTCAGGACGGAAGCGCAGGAAACCGATCAGACGTTCGTCGATGTGGTTTTCATACGCCCAAGCAACCCAATCGTCGAGATTCGCTTCAACCTCGAAATGGGAAAAGCGGTTGGCCAGAGGGGCCGGCATGGTATAAGTCACGCCTCGGTCGCCCTGGCGGTTTCCGGCCGCGAATATCGCCCATCCTGGCGGGACCTCATAAGCGCCCAGACGTCGGTCGAGTATCAGCTGATAGGCTGCCGCAGAAACGCTGGGCGGGGCCGAAGTGATTTCATCCAGAAAAAGTATCCCGGCCGCACCGTGTCGCTTCGCATCCGGCAGCATCGCAGGCACTGCCCATTCAACACCGTTGTCAACACGAAAAGGAATACCGCGCAGATCCGATGGCTCCATCTGCGAAAGACGTATGTCTATCATGGGTGCTGCATGGCGTGCTGCCACTTGAGCGATGATCTGTGACTTGCCTACGCCAGGCGGCCCCCAGAGCATGACTGGCGTATGCTGGCCCACGCGGGCGCTGAGAAATTCCCGATCAAGTACCGCTTGAAGTTGTGCCGGGCGCATGATTACTCCGAAAGTTAAGACTGAATATTACCATATCATAATACTCGAGTTTTAACAGTCCGGTTACTGGCTGACATTTTTGTCGATGCGGCTCTCGCGCCCCGCCAGCAGATTCTGGATATTGCGCTTGTGCCGCCAGATCAAAAGCCCCGACATGACAACAGATGCCGCCACCCATACGCGTGGCAAGCCCAGCATCATGGCATAGATCGGCGCGCCCACGGCTGCCGTCAATGCAGAGAGCGACGAGAGGCGAAACACCAGCGCCACGATCAGCCAAGTTGCCAAGGCAGCCAGTCCCAGCCAAGCATTGAGTGCCAACAGCACGCCCAGTGCAGTTGCAACACCTTTGCCACCCTTGAATTTAAGGAAGATCGGGAACAGATGCCCCAGAAATACGGCCAGTGCAATCAATGCGACCTGAATATCGCTCAACGCAATGTGCACTGCCAGCATCACCGCCACCCAGCCTTTGGCAGCATCGCCTATCAGAGTCAATGCGGCAGCCAGTTTCTTGCCGCTGCGCAGCACGTTGGTCGCACCCGGATTGCCTGAGCCGTAAGTGCGCGGGTCCGCGATGCCGAACGCGCGGCTCGTCAAGACCGCAAAGGAAATTGAACCCAACAGATAAGCAGCCACAACAAAAATAAGAGTCAACATCCGGAATACCTTAAAATGCGCAAATGACGAATTTTACTTGAATGCCAATGTTACGCCAAAATAAACCACACTCATGCCTTCAGGG
>JAJXWG010000134.1 GCA_021781695.1 Pseudomonadota bacterium | reverse complement strand
TTAAAAAACCAGTTCTTTTGGAACTGGTTTTTCAGTTTCAGGGCCATCAATGCGCCGGAATGTTTGGCATTGTCGTGCCAGAACAAAGTATCCGTATAATTGCGCAGTCCCGGCAGCAGCCAAAGGCATGCGCGTATCCTGGGAAATATCATGACACTTTCAGCAATAATCGGCACTGCGACTGAAAATGATCTCGATGGCATCATGGTGCTGCAGGAAGCCAACCAGCCAGCACAGGGCGGGTATTTGTCAGTCAATCTGCCCAGAGCGCGCATTGCGGAGATGATGGCTGCCATGCCATTGGTTGTGGCGCGGCAAGGAGATGCCATCTGCGGTTTTCTGATGACTAGCACGCCCGAAATGAACCGGGATGTCCCTGTCATTCGCGCGATGCTGAATGCATATCCGGGTGCAGCCGACGCCTATGTTTATGGTCCGGTTTGCGTGCGGGAAGATGCGCGAGGTCAGGGGCTCGCGCAGGCCATGTGTATCGAGTTGCGGCGCTTTCTGCCGGGGCGTGAAGGAATCCTGTTCATACGGCGCGACAATCCCGCTTCGCTGCGCGCGCATGAGAAAATGGGCATGCGCGAAGTTGCGGGCTTTATCTTCGACGGCAAGGATTGCGCGGTGTTTTCGTATGCCGGATCGGCCGGCACAATCTGACCCGATTCAGATTAGCCGTGTTATGCGGCAGCTTCCCATGGATGAATCTCGTCTTCGAAATCTCCGGGCTGGCCGTGTTTCATCGAACACAAAGTATAATGGCAGACCGCGCTCGACGCGGTCTGCCGCTGCAGGAAAAGCCCGCTTTGGCGCGAATGAATTTTGGACATGAAATGAAGAAACTCTACATTAAAACCTATGGCTGCCAGATGAACGAGTATGACTCGGACAAGATGGCGGACGTGCTGCGCGCCTGCGACGGGATGACCCAGACAGACAGGATAGAAGAAGCCGATGTCATCTTGTTCAACACCTGCTCGATACGGGAGAAGGCTGAGGAGAAGGTGTTCTCCGATCTGGGTCGCGTGCGCCCGCTCAAACTGGCCAAGCCCGGCCTTCTGATCGGCGTTGGCGGATGTGTAGCAAGCCAGGAGGGAGACGTGATCATCAGGCGAGCACCCTATGTGGATGTGGTGTTCGGCCCACAGACCCTGCATCGCTTGCCTGAACTGATCAGGGCGCGGCAGGAAACGGGAAGCGCGCAGGTGGATATCAGTTTCCCCGAGATAGAGAAGTTCGACCATCTGCCGATTCCGCAGACGACAAAGGCGTCGGCTTTCGTCTCGGTGATGGAAGGCTGCAGCAAGTATTGTACGTTCTGCGTGGTGCCCTATACGCGGGGCGAGGAAGTGTCGCGTCCGCTGGCAGATGTGATGCGCGACATCGAAGTGCTGGTGGAACAGGGTGTGAGAGAGGTGACGCTGATCGGGCAGAATGTTAATGCCTATGCGGGCGATACCGAAGACGGCGATACGGTGGACTTCGCCTATCTCATCCAGGCCATCGCCAGCCTTCCGGGAATCTCTCGCATACGCTACACGACCTCTCATCCCAGAGACATGAGCCAGAGGCTGATCGACGTGTACGCGAATACGCCCAAGCTCGTGAGCCATCTGCATCTTCCTGTGCAGTCGGGCTCTGACAGAATACTCGCGGCGATGAAGCGCGGGCATACTGCGCTTGAATACAAGTCCATCATCCGCCGCGTGCGCGCGGCGCGCCCTGACATATGCATCACCTCGGATTTCATCGTGGGATTTCCGGGCGAAACCGAACAGGATTTCCAGCTCACACTGAAGCTTATCGACGAGATCGGTTTCGACAACAGCTTCAGCTATCTGTACAGCCCGCGCCCTGGCACGCCCGCTGCGGAGATGACGGATGACACCCTGCCAGAGGTAAAGGCTGAGCGCCTGAAGCGTCTTCAGGACCGCCTGTCCGAACAGGAAAATGCTGTGGCAGAAAGCATGCTGGGTTCGGTTCAGCGCGTGCTGGTGGAAGGCATCTCGAAAAAGGATGCGCTTGAACTTGCAGGGCGAACTGACAACAACCGCGTGGTCAATTTCAAGGGTTCGTCCGGAATGACAGGGCGATTCGCGGATGTCAGGGTGACTGAGGTGGTCAGACACACGCTGCGCGGCGAGCTTTATGAAAGCTAGGCTTTCACTGACGGTGCAGTATGCGACTTCGGCATCCCTGCTGCCCACAAGGCAGCAACTGCGGCGCTGGGTGTCGATTGCGATGCAGCGGGATATAGGCATGACCTTGCGCATCGTCGACGAGACGGAGGCGCGCGAGCTCAACCTTGCCTATCGCGGGCGCGATTACGCGACCAATGTGCTGACCTTCGTCTATGACGATGCAGGATCTGGCGATGTGGTCATCTGCGCGCCCGTCGTCGAACGTGAGGCGCGCGAGCAGCACAAGGACCTGATGGCGCATTATGCGCACATGACGATACATGCCGTGCTGCACCTGCAGGGCTATGATCACGAAACGGATGCGGATGCCGGGAGGATGGAAGCACTGGAAACCAGCTTGATGGTAAGATTGCATTATCCTGATCCCTATATCGAAGCCTGAAACCTAAAATGCCCGAATCCGAGAGTCATAAGCCAACCCTGTTGGAACGCCTGTCCGCACTGTTGCTGCGCGAGCCGGAAGACCGCGAGCAGCTGGTGAAGCTTTTGCACGGCGCCTACGAAAACAATCTGCTCGATGCCGATGCGCTGTCGATGATGGAGGGGGTGCTGCAGGTGTCCGAGCGGCAGGTGCGCGAGATCATGATTCCCAGGGCGCAGATGGATGTGATCGACATCAGTCTCTCTCCAGAAGAGTTCATACCTTTTGTGATCGAAACGGCGCATTCGCGCTTCCCCGTGATCGAAGGCGACAAGGACAACATCATCGGCATCCTGCTGGCGAAGGATCTTCTGCGCTATTACGCAGGCGAGGAATTCAACATGCGTGACATGCTGCGCCCTGTCGTGTTTGTGCCCGAAGCCAAGCGCCTGAACGTGCTGCTTCGGGAATTTCGCAGCAACCGAAACCATATTGCGCTGGTGGTGAATGAATACGGCGGTGTGTCCGGCATGGTCACCATAGAAGACGTGCTGGAGCAGATCGTAGGCGACATCGAGGATGAATACGATTTCGATGCGGACGAAGACAATATCATCGCGGACGGCACGGGCAAGTTCCGGATCAAGGCGGACACGGAGATTGCTGATTTCAATGCGGCGCTGGGTTCAGACTTCAGTGATGAAGAATGCGATACCGTTGGCGGCTTGGTGCTGAAGGCCGCAGGGCGGCTGCCCAAGTGCGGCGACAGCATTCATCTGGGGGGCTTTACTTTCACTGTACTGCGCGCGGACAGCCGCAGGCTGCACATGCTGATGGTGGAACGCGACCGGGCTGGCGGCTGATGATTTCTTAGGGCGCCTGCTGAACGAGGAGCTGGGTCAGCGCATGCCGCGCAAGAGGCCTGTGGTAGAAATATCCCTGCATGATGGAACAGCCCGCGTTTTCAAGGTAGCTTGCCTGCAGTTTCGTCTCTACGCCTTCGGCGATCAGTTTGAGTCCCAGCTCTTTGCCTATCGAGATGATTGCAAGGATGATGGGTGAATGGGTGTCGTCGAAAATGATTTCTTTCACGAACGACTGGTCGATCTTGATCGTATGGCTCGGGAACTCCTGCAGATAGGCAAGCGAGGAATAGCCGGTTCCAAAATCGTCGATGGCAACGCTCACTCCTGTCCGGCTCAGCATGTTGAGCTGGTCTATCGCATGGTTCGGATTGCGGATGCAGATGTTCTCGGTGATTTCGATCTCTATTTGATTGGCAGCAATGCCATAGCGCAGCAAAGCGTCCCTCAGTTTTTTGGGAAAGCCGCGTTCCAGGCACTGCGGGGAAAGATTGATCGAGAGTTTTTCCGGACTGATTTTTGCCTCATTCCAGGCGGCAAGATCGCTCAATGTACTTTCAAGCATCCACTCGCTGATCGGCACGATGAGGCCGTTTTCTTCCGCATAAGGCAGAAAATCTCCCGGGGTCAGCATCCCACGTTCCGGATGGTTCCAGCGCATCAGCGCCTCTGCGCCCACGACGTGCCCAGTGGCGCTGTCTATCTGGGGCTGATAGTGCATTTCTAGTTCGCCGCGCTCCAGCGCCTTGCGCAGGTCTTTTTCGAGCGCAAGTTTCTGATGGGATGCATCTATCATCGAAGAGTCATAGAAACCATGCCCATTCTTTCCCTGAGCCTTGACGTGATACATCGCAAGGTCCGCATGCCTGATCAGCTCGTCGATGGATGAGCCATCATCGGGATACAGTGCGATGCCTATGCTGGCCGAGATCTGCGCCTCATTGCTGCCAAAGTGGAACGGCTGTTGCAGGGATTTGAGAAATTTTTCAGCGACCTCCACGGCATCCTGCTTGTCCTTCAGGTCTGTCATCAGCAGGATGAATTCATCGCCGCCGATGCGCGCGAGCGTATCCCCGCGTCGCAGGCATCCTTTCAGGCGAATGGCAACCTGCCGCAGCAGCTCGTCCCCTGTGACATGGCCCATCGTGTCGTTGACAAGCTTGAAACGGTCAAGGTCGATGAACATCACAGCAAGCCTGGTGTCGTTCCGCCTGGATTGTATGATGGAAAGACCCAGGCGATCCTTGAACAGCGCCCTGTTTGGCAAGTCGGTCAGTATGTCGTGATACGCCTGGTAGGTGATCAGCGCTTCGGCACGTTTGCGCTCTGTGATGTCGCGTGCGACACCATAGGTGCCGAAGTATTCGCTGCTGTTTTTCCTAGCGTCAGACAAATACATGCCCATCGAGTTGAAAGAAATGGTCAGGATAGAATTATCGAACGTGATGCTTCCGCCCTGCGCCTTGTGGCACTTGAGGCGCAGTTCGACATTGCTTGAAGCGCGTTCTCCAACCCTTCTTTCCTGGAAGACGAAGCGGGCCAGTTCGATGTCTTCATCGTGAACCAGAACCGAATAATGCTTGCCGATCAGCTCCTCGCGCGAGAAACCGAGCAGTTGCCGCACCCGGTTGTTGACAAAGGTGAAGTTACCTTCGTCATTCAGTGCATAGATGATGTCGGGCGAATTGTCGACGAGATAGCGGTAATTTTTTTCCGAATTCTCGAGTTGCATGGTGATGCGGCGGTGTTCTTCCGCAAGCGTGCGTTGCTTCAAGACGTTGTCTATCTTCTTCAGGAGCTCTTCCCGCGCATACGGTTTGCGCAGGTAGTCGAATGCGCCGCGTTTCAATGCGCCGATCGCCGAATCGATATCGCTGTTGCCGCTGATGACGATCACATCCGTACCCGGCGTGT
>JAJXWG010000133.1 GCA_021781695.1 Pseudomonadota bacterium | reverse complement strand
GACAAACCCAATCCAGTGACGGTTTAGGATTAGGAGAAACAAGTGGCAGATACATCAAGCAAGCCCGGTGCGGGCATTAAACAGGTACTGGTGCCGGATATCGGCGATTACAAGGGCGTGAACGTCATCGAGGTGATGGTCAAGCCAGGCGATGCAATCAACGTCGACGACACACTGCTGACGCTGGAAACCGACAAGGCCGCGATGGACGTGCCTTCCCCCTATGCCGGCATCGTCAAGGAGCTGCACGTCGAGATCGGCGACAAGGTATCCAAGGATACGCTCATTCTGGTGCTGGAAACGGCCGGCGATACGGCTTCCGAGCCAGCTGCCGAACCAGCCAAGGCAGCGCCTGCCGCTTCACCTGCAGCAGCAACTGTTACACCATCTTCACCTCTTTCAACTGCCGCAGCATCAGCAGGCGGACACGCGAGTCCTGCGATCAGGCGCTTCGCGCGCGAACTGGGCGTGGATATCGCAAGAATTTCCGGCAGCGGAACCAAGGGGCGCGTGACCAAAGAAGATGTGCAACTTTTTGTCAAGTCCGCGCTGGCAAGTGGGACGGGCGGAAGCAGTTTCCAGGTTGCGGACATGCCGGCATTCGACTTCGCCAAATACGGCGCGATCGAAACCGTGCCGCTTTCCAGAATACAGAAGATCTCCGGCGCGAATCTGCACCGCAACTGGGTCAACATTCCGCATGTCACGCAATTCGATGAGGCGGACATCACCGACATGGATGAATTCCGCAAGCAGCTTTCCGCGGAATACGCCGCCCAGAACATCAAGATCACCCCGCTTGCCTTCATGTTGAAGGCGGCGGTCACCGCATTGCAGCATTTCCCCAAGTTCAACGCTTCGCTTGACGGCGAGAATCTGGTGTTGAAGCAGTACTTCCACATCGGCGTGGCGGTCGACACGCCTGACGGACTTGTGGTTCCCGTACTGCGCGATGTGGACAAGAAGGGTGTCGTGCAACTCGCAAAAGAGCTTGCCGAGATTTCGGCCAAGGCGCGCGAAAAGAAGATCACCGCAGCGGACATGCAGGGCGGCTGCTTCACCATCTCCAGTTTGGGCGGTATCGGCGGCACTGCCTTCACACCAATCATCAATGCGCCCGAGGTGGCGATTCTGGGCGTTTCGCGCGCCGTGATGAAGCCCGTGTACCAGGAAGGCGAATTCGTGCCGCGTCTGATGCTGCCTTTATCCGTGTCCTACGACCACAGGGTGATCGACGGTGCGCTGGCTGCACGCTTTTCGACCTATCTTGCTCAGGTGCTGTCCGATATCCGTCGCCTGGCGCTGTGAAGCCGATCGGTATCCTGGGCGGCACCTTCGACCCGATACACTACGGCCATCTGCGCCTGGCCGAGGAAATGCTGGAGCTTGCGAAACTGGAACTGATCCGCTTTATCCCGGCAGGCAACCCGCCGCACCGGAATGCGCCCGGGGTTTCTGCGCTGCACAGGAGTGCGATGGTGAAACTCGCCATCGCAGGCCAGCCCGCCTTTGTGCTCGACGAGCGCGAGGTTGCCAAACAGGGGAAGTGCTATACGGTGGACACGCTCAAGGAATTGCGCAGCGAGCTTGGGAATGCGCAGCCGCTATGCCTTCTGATGGGTGGCGACGCATTCTTGCAGCTCCACACCTGGCATGAATGGGAAAGCATACTGGATCTTGCTCACATCGTGGTAGGCTACCGCCCCGGATTCCCCGTTGAAGAACGGGGAACAGCGCCAAAACTGTATGAACATTACAAAAAGCGCCTGTGCAGCGTCGAACATCTTGCACTGCAACCGTCAGGCGGCATAGCCGAGCTTGCGATACCCAAACTCGAAATATCCGCCACGCTGATCCGTGCTCGCGTGGCAGATAACCGCACCATACGCTACCTTTTGCCTGAACCCGTGGCCAATTACATCTATCAACACCATCTATACACATCATGCTAAATACTGAAGAAAAAATCAAGGCTGTGGTCGCCGCGCTCGAGGACATCAAGGCCACCGACATCACCGTGATCGACACCAGCAAACTGAGCTCGCTGTTCGACCGCATGGTCATCGCGTCGGCCAACTCCACCCGACAGACCAAGGCGCTGGCCGACAATGTGGTCGTCAAACTGAAGGCGCTGGGCGAAGAAATCCATGGCCGCGAAGGCGAGGAAAGCGGAGAATGGATACTGGTGGACCTGAACGAAGTGCTGGTGCACATCATGCAGCCTGCCGTCCGCGCCCATTACAATCTCGAAGAGCTTTGGAGCAAGGCCCAGGCAGCACGCCCCAAGCTCGCACCCGAGCAGAAGTGAAACTGCTGATCGCCTCCGTCGGACACAAAATGTCCGGCTGGATCACGGAAGGCTACAGCGAATACGCCAAGCGCATGCCCAGGGAAGCCAGGATTGAGCTTCTGGAAATCAGGCCGGAGCCGCGCACCACCGGAAAAAATACTGCGCAGATCATGGAGGCCGAGGCACAGCGCATCGCCAACGCGCTGCCTCCGGACTGCCGGCGCATCGCGCTGGACGAACATGGCGAGATGTTGTCCACCAGACAACTCTCGACGCAAATGAAGCAATGGATGGGCGAGGGACGCGATGTCGCCTTCATCATCGGGGGCGCTGACGGCTTGCACGAGTCGGTCAAACAAGGCGCGCACCAGCTGATTTCGCTTTCCGCATGCACCCTGCCGCATGCCTTTGTGCGCGTGTTGCTCGCGGAACAGTTGTATCGCGCATACAGCCTGATGCACAATCACCCCTATCACAGGGAATAGAACCTACAACATGAGTATCAAGCAGCCACGCATCTACCTTGCTTCGCAAAGCCCCAGACGTCGCGAACTGTTGAAACAGATCGGCATCAATTTCGAGTTGTTGCTGATGCGCTCATCCCCTGCCCGCCCTGCCGACGTGGATGAAACCCCGCATGCAGGCGAATCGCCCGAAGACTATGTGCTGCGCGTGAGCCAGGAAAAGGCGCGTTTCGGCGCCGAAGTTCTGCATGCCCGCCATCTGCCACTGCATCCCGTACTGGCCGCCGACACCACGGTCACGCTGGACGGCCGGATATTTGGCAAGCCAGAGAACGACAAACAGGCAGCCGACATGCTGCGGGAATTTTCCGGGCGCGAGCACCGGGTGCTGACCGCGGTGGCAGTCGCATTGGAGCAGCGTATCGAGGTGCTGCTCTCGAAATCCACCGTGCGCTTCACGAAGCTCAGCGAGGATCGCATACGCCGCTATGTGCTGACCCGCGAATACGCCGACAAGGCAGGAGGCTATGCGATACAGGGCCAGGCCGGCGCATTCATCGAACACTTAGAAGGCAGTTATTCGGGCGTGATGGGACTCCCCCTTTTCGAGACCGCAGCGCTTTTGCAACGCTTCGCCTATCCCGCACCGTAAGTCTGTTAAACTTGACAGCATGAGCGAAGAAATTCTGATCAACGTCACCCCGCAGGAGACGCGCGTCGCAGTCATGCAGCTGGGCGTGGTGCAGGAGCTGCACATCGAGCGCGGCAGCAATCGCGGCATTGCGGGCAACGTGTATCTGGGCCGCATCAAGCGCGTGCTGCCCGGCATGCAGTCGGCGTTCATCGACATCGGCCTTGAGCGCTCCGCCTTTTTGCATGTGGCGGACATCTGGGAAAACAGCAACGAAAATGCGAAGCCGATCGAAAAAATATTGTCTGAAGGCCAGACCCTGCTCGTCCAGGTCATCAAGGAACCGATAGGCAGCAAAGGGGCGAGACTCACCACGCAACTGAGTTTCGCCGGTCGCCTTCTGGTATTTCTGCCGCAGGAGGCGCGCATAGGCGTATCCCAGCGCATCGAAGGCGTGGAACTGCGCGACGCGCTGCGCGCAAAGCTGCATGCCATCCTGCCTCCGGATCACCAGGGCGGCTACATCATACGCACCGTAGCAGAGGCCAAGGACGAAGCGCATTTCTCCACTGACATCTTCTATCTCAACAAGCTCTGGAACAACATGCAGCTTGCCGCGCAGACTGCCAGCGCACCGCAACTGCTGTATCAGGAACTCGACATCTCTCTTCGCGTGCTGCGCGACTTTGTCTGTCCGGACACCGCGCGCATCCTCATCGACTCGCGCAGCACCCACAAAAAAATGCTGGAATTCGCGGAGAATTACAATGCCGAGGCGGCAGAACTGCTCGAACACTATCAGGGTGTGCGGCCGCTTTTCGACCTCTACAACATCGAGGAGGAAATCGAACGCGCACTGTCCAAGCGCGTGGATCTGAAGTCGGGCGGATACCTCATCATCGACCAGACAGAAGCCATGACCACGGTGGATGTGAACACCGGCGGCTTTGTCGGCGTGCGCAATTTTGACGACACCATCTTCAAGACCAACCTGGAAGCGACCCAGGTCATCGCCCGCCAGCTGCGCCTGCGCAACCTGGGCGGCATCATCATCTGCGACTTCATCGACATGGACAATCAGCAGCATCGCGATGCGGTGCTCGACGAATTCAGGAAGGCGCTGGCAAGAGACCACACGCGCATCAGCGTCAACAACTTTTCGCCGCTGGGCTTGGTCGAGATGACCCGAAAGCGAACCCGCGACAGCCTGGCGCACCTGCTTTGCGAACCCTGCCCCACCTGCGGCGGCAGGGGCGAGATCAAGACCGCGCAGACGGTCTGCTACGAGATACTGCGGGAAATCGTGCGCGAAGCGCGCCAGTTCGATGCCAGCGAATACCGCATCCTGGCATCGCAACAGGTGATCGACCTTTTCCTGGAAGAGGAATCGCAGACGTTGGCGGGACTCTCAGACTTCATCGGCAAGCCCATTTCGATGCAGGTCGAAACCCAGTACAACCAGGAACAATACGACGTTATTCTGATGTAATTTAAAATGATGCGACTGCCCGTCATTCCTCCGAGCCCGTCCCTTTCGCATGCTGCTTGTTGCGGAAGAAAATAAAGCATTTACTCGGGCTCATGTATGATTAATTGTCTAGCAGCATGAGTACATGAGGTGCTGCATATGCTGGAAGGCTTGACATGTTAAATTCGCCTGGCCATGTAGAATCTGTGGGTTGCAGTATAGCAGGGCAGCTTATACAGAACACTCTCCTGTGATACCAACATTTAGTCATGTCCTGGACTCGCGCAGTGATTTTTTTCGACGCTGCCGCCCGGTGTTGCGATAAGATGGGAAACCTCCTTGTCATTCTTCCCAATACCTTCCAAAACAAAACATGATCAAAAAAACGACCTTGCTGCCCACCGCGATGCTTGCGCTATCGATTGCAGGATGCAGCGGCCCACCTCACGAATCAGCCAAAGCGGAATCTGCCTTATGCACCGCCATCATGGACACG
>JAJXWG010000132.1 GCA_021781695.1 Pseudomonadota bacterium | reverse complement strand
CCATTGAAATCGATTTCCCGCGCGATCGCGCCTCCCAGCGCAGTCCACTGCTCCTCGAACGCGTATTGCAGTCGCCTGGCAAGCGGGTCGTCGGCAGATACGACGATGGCCTGTTTCAACTTCTGCTTCCAGGCAAGCCGCGCGACTTGCTGTGCTTCGGCCTCGATCGCAAGGCCGAAGAAATACAGCTGCCGCGGCGCCTCTCCTTCGATGATGTTCAGCGCGAGTGTCGGGACGGGAAGATTGGGTTCGGCGGCAAGCTGCCGTATGCTGCTTCTTGTCAGCGGCCCCACCACTGCGACGGCGCCGTTATTTACTGCGGCATTGTAGGCGTCGACGACGCTGTGCGACGCGTCGAAATCGCTGTATAGGCGTATCGGCAACCCTGCGTGCAGGGTCTTGGCGGCTGCCATGAATCCCTGCTGCACTGCGCTTGCGGCAGCGCCAAGGTCAGGCGAGTTCGCAGGCAACAGCAGGGCTATGTGCGGGACGGGCTTCTGGGAGATGGGCGTATCGGCGGTGGCGTCGGCAAAACCGCTCACGTATAGTGCGAACAGCATAAAAAACTGAAACCACTTCAAAGGGAAGATACGTTGCATATCGAACATCCGCAAAAATTGGAGCCTGCATTATATGTAGTTGCCACCCCGATTGGGAATCTGCGCGACATCACGCTGCGCGCGCTTGATGTTCTGGCAGGGGCGGACGCGGTCGCAGCCGAAGATACGCGCCATACCGCTCACCTGTTAAAGCATCACGGCATACATGCAAGGCAGCTGATCGCTGTGCACCAGCACAACGAGCGCGGCGCTGCCGAAAAACTTGTCTTAATGCTGCAGCAGGGGTTGAGCGTTGCGTTCGTGAGCGATGCGGGTACGCCTGCCGTGAGCGATCCGGGCGCATTGCTGGTTCAAACGGCGATGGCGGCAGGACTGCGCGTGATCCCTGTGCCGGGTGCGAGCGCTGCGATAGCCGCGCTGTCGGCGTCAGGTCTTGACGCCCCGCATTTCCTGTTTTACGGTTTTCTGCCGAACAAGTCAGCTGCGCGCCGCACGGCCCTGCAGGGTCTAGCAAGCCATCCTTACACACTGGTGTTTTACGAGGCGCCCCACCGCATCGTCGATTGCATAGCCGATCTTGGCGCCGTGCTGGGCGGCGAGAGAAAAATTGTGTTCGCGCGTGAAATTACCAAGCTGTTCGAGACGATACACGCCTGCACACTGGACGAGGCACGGGTCTGGCTGCAGACGGATGCAAACCGGCAGCGCGGCGAATTTGTCCTGCTGGTTTCTGGCGCTGAACCCGAAGCCGGAATTTCCGCAGAGGCTGAAGGCGTTCTGGCGCTGCTCCTTGAAGAGTTGCCGCTCAAGCAGGCGGTACAGCTTGCAGCCAAAATCACCGGCGCCAATCGCAGCGAGCTGTACCAGCTTGCATTGCAGATTAAAAACTGAAGATCATGATGCATCCCCTGATACATGCGCTCCTGTATCAACCCGAATGCTTCGAGCATCCGGTGGGAAAAGTCAGGCTGGTCGAGACGCACATATCCTGGGTGTTGCTCACAGGCGTTTATGCCTACAAGATAAAAAAGCCGGTGAACCTGAGCTTTCTTGATTTTAGCACGCTGGAAAAAAGGTATCAGGACTGTGTTGAAGAATTGCGCCTGAACCGCAGGCTTGCTGCTGAATACTATCTCGATGTGGTGGCCATTACAGGAAGCCCTGATGCGCCTAGGATCAATGGCGCTGGGCAGGTGATCGAATATGCGGTCAAGATGCGTGAGTTTCCCTCGGATGCGACGCTGGACCTTCTGGCCGGCCGCGGCGAACTGAATGCGATGCATATCGATGCGCTGGCTGAAAGGCTTGCGCATTTTCATCTTTACGAATGCGAAGTTGCGCCACTCGGCAGTCCGTGGGGAGAGCCCGAAGCGATAGCCCGGCACGTGATGGAAAATTTCAGGATGCTGGTGCTGGAAGACACGTCGGAAAGACAGAGCCTGGCCAACCTGCAGGACTGGTCTGTTGCAGAACATGCGCGCCTGGCATCGTTGATGCGGAGCAGAAATATGCACGAATGCCATGGAGACCTGCATCTGGCCAACGTTGCGTGGGCAGACGGGAAGCTTGTGATATTCGATTGCCTCGAATTCGACCCGGGGTTGCGCTGGATAGACGTGATTTCGGAAGTGGCCTTCTGTCATATGGATCTGCTGCATCGCGAAGAAATGCAGCTTGCATGGCGCTTCCTCAATGCCTGGCTATCTGCAACAGGAGACTACCGGGGCCTGGCGCTGCTGCGCTATTATTTCGTCTACCGTGCTCTGGTGCGCGCCAAGGTCGCGGGGCTGCGTGCGGCGCAGCAGACAGACGAGCCGCCGATGTGGGCAGCGAGGCAGGAAAGATCGGACTGCCTTAAACTGGCTATACTGTTTTCAGAAAGACGTCCGCCCGCGCTTTGGATCACGCATGGCCTTTCGGGCTCAGGCAAAACCACATTGACGCAGACCTTGCTGGAAAAACACGGCATGATACGCCTGCGTTCCGATGTGGAGCGCAAACGGATGGCAGGGCTGGAAGCATCGGCGCATGGCGGCGAAAAGCTGTATACGAGCCAGGTCAGCCGCAGCACTTACGAACATCTGGCAAAGCTTGCAGAAGAGTTGCTGACGGCAGGATGGCCGGTCATCGTCGATGCCGCTTTCTTTGAGCGCGAGCAGCGCGATCTGTTTCGCAACCTGGCGAAACGATTCGATGCGGAATTCAGGATACTGGACATCAGTGTCGATCCCGAAGTTTTGCGCGCGCGCGTCCGGCAAAGGCAGACGAAGGGGACGGATGCATCCGATGCCGATCTTGCCGTTCTCGAGCGCCAGCTTAAAAGCGCGCTGCCTTTGGAGGAAGACGAACTGATTGATACAATGCCGCAACCGATATCTCCAGATTGATAATCGTCCAGACAAGGTGGTAAACATGAGCGACTGTTGCAAAACACCTGACGGCACGCACAAGCGACGCTGCCCTGCCAACGGGATGGAATATCCGGAAGTTGCCGCCAGAACCATCGCGCACCACATCAGGAATCCCTGGCAATGGGAGGGCCGGGGTCTGCGCCATTATTATTGCGATGATCCCGCTTGTGACGTTGTCTATTTCGGCGAGGACGACTCCGTCATTCTGAAGTCGCAGTTGAGGACAGAGGTGAAGAGTACTGATGCGCCGCTTTGTTACTGCTTCGGCGTCAACCCGGCCGATGTGCGGAAGGATCCTGGAATCCGCGATTATGTCGTAGCGCAGACAAGACGGGGCATGTGTTCATGCGACATCAGCAATCCATACGGACGCTGCTGCCTGAAAGACTTTCCGCGCAAATGAACCCTATGCTCAACAATGCAGAATATGTGAAGATGTTCATCGGCCTTCTGGCTATCATCAACCCTTTCGGTGTGATCCCGATATTCATCAGCATGACGACTGACCAGAACAGCGCGCAGCGCAGGAAAACCGTGGACACCGTGGCTGTCGCTGTCATCATCATATTGCTGGTGTCGCTGTTTTTCGGCGACCTGCTGCTCGAACTTTTCGGCATCAGCATCGCATCCTTCAGGGTGGGCGGCGGGATATTGATACTGCTGATGGCCATTGCGATGCTGCACGCGAAGACCAGCCTGATCAGGCAGACCGAGGAGGAGGCAGACGAGTCGATAGAGAAGGAATCCGTCGCGATCGTGCCTCTGGCGATGCCGCTTCTGGCAGGTCCCGGCGCGATCAGCACCGTGATACTGGAAGCGCACAAGTCCAGCGGTTTCGCCCACTATGCGATTATCTCGTTTGGCATAGTGCTCTTGGGGCTGGTGGTATGGGGCGTGCTCAGGCTGTCGCCCTGGATTGCAGTCCGCATGGGGGCTACGGGACTCAATATCTTCACCCGCATCATGGGACTTATCCTCGCGGCCATCGCGGTAGAATTCATTGCCAGCGGCCTGCAGGGATTGTTCCCCATACTGGCTTCAAGCGGGAGCTAGCTCAGTTGCTGTGCACGAAGTCGACGCGACGGTTTTCTTTCCAACAGCTCTCGTCGTGGCAGGCAAGGCGCGGTTTCTGCGATCCGTAACTGATGATCTTGAATTTCGAAAGCGGTGTGCCCAGAACCACCATCATCTTGCGCACGCTGTTTGCGCGGGATTCTCCCAGTGCAAGGTTGAATTCATCGCTGCCGCGTTCATCCGTGTTGCCCAGTAGCGTCACGGTGTCATCGGGGTGCGATTTCATGTAGCCTGCCTGTTCTTCGATCACCTTGGTGTATTCAGGCTTTATGTCGGAGGAATTGTAGTCAAAATACACGCTTTGCTTGTTCAGCTCCTGGGCAGTCTTCTGTCCGGACAAGGCTCGCGCCTCCAGGTCGGACTGGGTGAGCGTGCCAGTTTGTGCGGCACTGGAAGCGCTTCCCGGCTGCAAAGAGCCGTCTGCGGATTTTATCGGCGCCTGTGTCTGGGAGGCGCAGGCGGTAAGCGCCAGAATTGCTGCGATGACAAGTTTCTTCATGTTGTTCTCTTTCGGAATGAATGCTGCATGTGCGGCATGTTCGTTCATCGCCGGTTCTAGCCAGGATCGCCAGAGCTTGAAAAATCCGCCTTTCGTATCCAGATGGAACTTAGCCGATGAAATATGTTCTGATTGCTCGGGTATCTATAGTAGCATTAAGTATCTTGGAACCAGAACTGCACGGCAGTAACTTAAAGGAGATTTGAATGTTGAAAAAAGCGGTGTACGGATTGGCGGCGTTGATGCTGATAGCAAGCGGTACTGCATTGGCAGAGGCGACGCCCAGCATCGACCAGGTATACAAGGCAACTCAGGCAGGCAATCTGACTGAGGCGCAAAGAATGATGGATGTCGTTCTCCAGCAGCATCCGGAAAGTGCGAAGGCGCATTTCGTGGAAGCCGAAATATCGGCCAAGCAGGGCCAGATGGACAAGGCTGCCTCCGAGCTCAGCACAGCCGAGCGCTTAAAGCCCGGGCTGCCGTTTGCCAAGCCTGAAGCTGTGCAGGACCTGAAGGACCGGATAGGTGCGCACGCAAGCCCTGTTTCTGCTTATCGGCCAGCATCGTCAGGGTTCCCCTGGGGCATGCTGTTCGTCGCGGGCGGAGTGATCGCGATCCTTTTCATGATCATGCGTGCGATCAGTTCGCGCAATGCGGTGGCCACCTATCAGCCTGCCCAGCCCTATGGACAGACCTATGGGCAGCCTGCCCAGCCCTACGGCGGTGGCATGGGTGGCGGAGGCGTGATGGGTGGCGGCATGGGCAGCGGAATCATGGGCGGCCTTGCTACGGGTGCGGCAGTAGGTGCTGGCATGGTGGCCG
>JAJXWG010000131.1:1659-5373 GCA_021781695.1 Pseudomonadota bacterium | reverse complement strand
GGGAAAAGAAATGCAATTTCGAGATCGAACAGGATGAACAGAATGGCGACAAGGTAGTAGCGCACATCAAACTTCATGCGCGCATCCTCAAAGGCTTCAAAGCCGCATTCGTAAGGAGACAGTTTTTTATTGTCCGGACGATGAGGTGCTGCAAGCCTGCCCAAGACGACAGGAGCCACACCAAAAGCCAGACCGACACAGATAAACATCAGTACCGGAAAATAATTTTCCAACATCGAGCCACCCCCCTCTACGTACAGAATTCTTGAACCAACCCCGGGGAGTCAAATCAGAATCGTTATCATTTTAAAGGTGCCGATGCGCCCGAGCATCGGCATGTTTGCTGCATTTAAAACTGGTGCGGATGGGGAGACTCGAACTCCCACGCTCTTTCGAGCACAAGCACCTCAAGCTTGCGTGTCTACCAATTCCACCACAACCGCTATTTTTTAATTATTCTGGCACCCCGATTATTTCGGAATTTCCTTGAGTTTTGAATTATCCACAGGCGCCGGAGCTGCAACTGGAGCCTTGATAACTGCCGCCCTGTCCATCACGCCTTGCTGCTGAGCTGGATGGGAATAAAGATAAGTCAACGACAAACTGGTGACAAAGAATATTGCCGCAGCAACTGCCGTACTGCGGCTTAAGAAATTCGCAGAACCAGCGGAACCAAAAAGACTGCCAGCCGAACCGCTGCCAAACGCAGCACCCATGTCAGCGCCCTTGCCATGCTGCATCAGAACCAGGCCACACAGCACAATCGCTGTCAAAAGATGCACTACCCAAACTATTGTTTCCACACACCACTCCAGACCAAAATTATTATTGCGCCGCGCGGCAAATTGCCACGAAATCCTCTGCCACCAGCGAAGCACCACCGATCAGTCCGCCGTCGATATCAGGCATGCCAAACAGCTCCGCCGCATTCGCAGCTTTCACGCTGCCGCCATACAGAATGCACAAACCCTCCGCCACCTTCGCATCATGCTTTGCCACACGCTGGCGTATGAAAGCATGTACCGCTTGCGCCTGCTCGGGGCTTGCGGTCTTGCCAGTACCGATCGCCCATACCGGCTCATAGGCGATCACTGCACGCGACAATGCTGCCGCACCAAAATGATCAAGCACTGCGTCAAGCTGTGTTGCCACAACCGCTTCGGTCACAGCAGACTCGCGTTCGGAGAGCGTCTCACCCACACACAGGATCGGTGTCAAACCCGATTTCTGCGCCGCCGCAAATTTTTGCGCAACAGTCTCGTTGCTCTCATGGTACAGGCCGCGGCGCTCCGAGTGGCCGATGATTACATAACTGCACGCAAAGTCAACCAGCATTCCTGAAGCAACCTCGCCGGTGTAAGCGCCTTCTTCAAATGGACTCAAATTCTGAGCACCCCAGGCCACGTTGCCGCCCTGCAGCATGGATTGCGCTTGCGCCAGATAGGGATAGGGAACGCAGACCGCATAATCAGCGCCATTCAACTGCCGGACGCCTTCTGATACACCTTGCAGCAATGCCTGATTCTTTACCAGGCGACCATACATCTTCCAGTTTCCGACTACCAGTTTACGACGCATCGTGACCAATCCAGTAAGCATTTTTAAAGTTCCGTAATGCTACCTGCGAACGAGATTGCGGTCAATCGGTATAACCCGTTCGGCGTACACTGAACGGATTGCACCGCAAATTTATCCTGCTTGTCAACGATGCGATTCAGCCCGTTTACTTGAATGAATCTGGCAGACTGCCGAAAATGGCGATGCCTGCAACTTGTCAGGTAAAATGACAGCCCGCTCCTTCCCGATTTTGAGCTTAAAGCCGTGTCAACCAAAACCATCAGCCCTGCAATAGTTGCCCTCTCTTCAAGCGCGCCAGCGCCAAACGGGCCTGCCATGGATGCGATGCTGCGGCCCATGCGCGACTTGCGCATTTCGGTGACTGACCGCTGCAATCTGCGCTGCACCTATTGCATGCCGCGCGAGATCTTTGACAGGAACCATGTCTTTCTGCCGCGCAACGAATTGCTGTGCTTCGAAGAAATCGAAAAGGTAGCGCGCGCATTCATAACTCTGGGCGTACAAAAAATCAGACTGACCGGCGGAGAACCGCTGCTGCGACGCGGCATTGAAAATCTGATATTCGAACTGGCAAGCCTGACTGATACCGAAGGCAAACCCGTCGAGGTGACGCTGACCACCAATGCGGTGCTGCTGTCACAGAAAGCGCAGGCCTTGAAAGACGCGGGGCTTTCCAGGCTCACCGTCAGCCTGGACGGCATAAGCGATGCGGTATTCAAACGCATGAGCGACTCAAATGTGCCGGTAGCATCCGTGCTGAATGGCATCGCTGCGGCAGAGCGCGCAGGCTTTGACGCCATCAAGGTCAACATGGTGGTCAGGCGCTTTGTTAACGACCACGAAATTCTGCCGATGGCAGAACATTTTCGCAATAGCGGCGTCACTCTGCGCTTCATCGAATACATGGATGTGGGCATCACCAATGGCTGGCGCATGGATGATGTGGTCACAGCCGAGGAAATCCTGCAATCGATCGGCAGTCAATATCCTCTGGAAAAGATGTATCCCAATTCCTCTGGAGAAGTTGCAAAGCGCTGGCGCTATAAGGATGGCAGCGGAGAAATTGGTATCATCGCCTCCGTCACCCAGGCTTTCTGCGATGCTTGCACGCGCATGCGGCTTTCCACCGATGGCAAGCTTTATACCTGCCTGTTTGCAGAACACTCGAACACTGATCTCAGGCGCTTGTTGCGACAAAACGGCAGCGATGCGGATATCATTCAGGCAATTGCTAACTGCTGGGCAAATCGAAACGACCGCTATTCGCAGATCCGCCATGAACTCACGGAACTGCCGCGCAACAAAATCGAGATGTCGTATATCGGCGGTTAGTGCCAGGATGCTATTGGAGCTGAAAACATGAATGAACTGACTCACTTCTCGGATTCGGGCAGAGCCCGCATGGTCGATGTCTCTGACAAGCCCGACACACAGCGCACTGCGACCGCAAGTGGTGTATTGCGCATGCAGATGGAAACTCTGCAACAGATACGCGACAGAAAGATTGCCAAGGGCGATGTGCTGACGGTCGCCGATGTGGGTGCAGTGATGGCCGCCAAACGCACACCGGACATCATACCCATGTGCCATTCCATCGCACTCTCCGGTGTGTCGATCGAATTTACCGAGGTTTTAAAGCCAGACCACGACGGTTGTGTCGGCATCAAGGTGATCGCGACCGTCACATGCAAAGGTCAGACCGGCGTCGAGATGGAAGCCATGACGGCGGCCAGCGTAGCCCTGCTCACGATCTACGACATGTGCAAGGCAATCGATCGCGGCATGCGCATGACTTCGATACAGCTTGAAGAAAAGAAGGGCGGCAAGATCGGCGTATGGCAGAGGGAAATATGATCAATGTGTTGTTCTTCGGCCCGGTGGTCGAGCGCGCGGGCGTCAATACCCTGCAATTTAAATTCAGGCCCGGCATGTCACTACAAAACCTGCGCGACGAACTGGCGGAAAAATATCCGCGCGCATTCGAAATCGTCAGCCTCGCGGCAGTCAATGGGCAGCATGTGCGAGACTTTTCAATACCGCTTATGGATAACAGTGAAGTCACCTTCATGGCCCGGTTTTCCGGAGGTTAAAATGAAACTTGCGAAGCAAAACATCTTCACTCTCGCCCGCTTGCGG
>JAJXWG010000131.1:0-1559 GCA_021781695.1 Pseudomonadota bacterium | reverse complement strand
CGCATGGGCGGCATCGCCACCTTCCTCGGCTGTGCAAGGGATTTTTCCGAAGGGCGGGAAGTTTCTAAAATCAGTTTCGAGGCTTATGGCAGCATGGCTCTTTCCGAGATGAAACAGTTGCGCATCGACGCGATAGAAAAATTCAAGCTGCTCGATGCGCGCATCGTGCACCGCATCGCAACCGTCACAGCCGGAGACAACATCGTGTTCATCGCCGCTGGCGCCGAGCATCGCGCACCCGCACTGGAAGCCTGCCGCTACATGATAGACGAATTGAAAGAGCGCGTTCCGATCTGGAAAAAGGAAATCACCCCTGTAGGCGATGCATGGGTATCCCCACACCCATGAGAAATTTTCCCGTTGTCATATCCGTCGTGGGCCACTCAGGCGCCGGAAAGACCACGTTGGTTGAAAAACTGATATGCGAATTGAACAGCCGCGGCTTGAAAGTCGCAACCCTGAAGCACGCCCATCACAAGGTCGAACTCGACACGCCCGGCAAGGACAGCTACCGCTACAAGGCTGCAGGGGCTGCAATGAGCATGCTGCTCACCAGAGACGCGTTGCAGCTGGTGGCGGATGCGAAAGATGACCGAGAACCCGAACAGCTCGCCAGACTCTACATGAGCAACGCCGACATCGTGCTGGCGGAAGGATTCTCTCACGCACCCGGGGCAAAGATCGAAGTGCTGCGCCGTGCATGCGGGAAGACGCCGCGCTGCGCCATCGAGGATGGCCTGATCGCAATGGTCACCGACATGGATGAGGCCCATCCTTTGCTTCCGCACTTCGGCCTTGATGACATCGGGCGCATCGCACAGTTCATGCTGGATTCCCGCTTCCGCGGGAATGACGACTGAATTCGATGATCACGGATTGCACAGGGCTCATTTTGTCAGGCGGCGAATCGCAACGCATGGGACAGGACAAGGCAAGCCTCCTGTTTTCCGGCAGGACGCTGCTCGAACAGGTCGCATCGGTTCTGCAGCCTCTGTTCAAAGACATCATCGTCAGCACACGCATGCCTCGCCCCGACAGCGATCTGCCTCAAGTGTCCGACCATCCGGCGCACAAGGGTCCTCTGGCAGGGCTGATTGCAGGCCTTGAACATGCGAACACATCCTGGGTGTTCGTCGTTGCCTGCGACATGCCCTTCATCATCCCGCAGCTGGTAGAATACCTGTCAGGGCTTCGCGACGGGTTTGATGCAGTCGTGCCCGTCGTGTCAGGCCATCCCCAGCCCATGGCGGCGTTCTATTCCAGACACAGCCTTGATGTTTTCCATGGCCTGATGAACGATGGCGCATCGAACAGCATGCGCGAACTGCTGGACAGGCTCTCGGTGAATTACGTGGATGAAGAGAAATTGAAAACTTATGATCCGATACTGCAGAGCTTTTTCGATCTGGACACGCCGCAGGATATCGCGCTGGCACGCGACATGAAGAAAGTATAGGCCATGGAACAGGTAAGTTTCGCGCTGAACATCGTGCTTGAATCGGCAGCAACGCTCAAAAACGAATCAGTCGAACTCGAAAAATCCCTAGGGCGCGTGCTGG
>JAJXWG010000130.1 GCA_021781695.1 Pseudomonadota bacterium | reverse complement strand
GCGCTGCGGTGGTCGCGGGAATCAGGCGCGGCCTCCTGGACAGTCCGGTGACGGTGGCCACGCACGGCGGGACCATGAGCATCGCATGGGAAGGCGAGACGGTATCGATGACAGGACCCGCGATCAGCGTGTTCACGGGTGAAATCAATTTATAAGGCATGAGCATGAATCCAGAGGACGTCGCACATTTTTTGTTGAACACGCCGGAATTTTTCGAGGAGTATGCCGACACGCTGGCGCAGATCAATCTGCCGCATCCGCACGGAGGGCGCACTATTTCGCTTGGAGAAAGGCAACTGCTCGCGTTGCGCGAGAAGAACAAGGCGCTCGAGAAGAGGCTGCATGAGCTCGTCGAATTCGGCCGCGAAAACGATGCGCTGCAGCACAGGCTGCACGAGTTTACCAATGCGCTGTTTGCCGCGCGCGAGCTTTCCACGCTTCACGAGATGATACCGCACCTGCTCACCGATATCTTTGCCGTGCCGCATGTCGCCTTGCACCTCTGGCAAATTACGCCCCCCAGCATGGAGTTGCTGGTGTTTACCGACGAACTCGGCAAGCCAGTCTGCCTGCACCAAGGGGTGCACGATACCGCGCAGTGGTTCGGGGAATGTGCAAGCCAGCTGCATTCCTTTGCCTATCTGCCGCTTTATGAGGGCAGCGTGTCCATCGGCCTTCTGGTGCTGGCATCCGAGGACAAGCAGCGTTTCTATCCAGGGATGGGTACGGTATATTTGCAGTACATTGCTGAATCGGCGAGTAGCGCGCTGCACCCGTATCTCGACCACTGATCATGACCTGCCCGGACGGGAACCGGCATTATCTTGAAGGTTATCTCGCCTGGCTGCGCTTCGAGAAGCGCTATTCCGAGCTGACGGCAAGAAGCTACGCGCGCGATCTCGACTACCTGTTTGAACTCTGCGGTGACACAAAGCTTGCAGAACTCAAGGCGCACCATATACGGCGCTATGTCGCGCAATTGCACAGCAAGGGGTTGGGCGGGCGTTCGCTGTCGCGCATGCTGTCGGCATGGCGCGGATTTTATAACTATCTGTTGCGAGACCATGGTTTCGCAAACAATCCATGTATGGGGTTGCGCGCGCCCAGGTCGGCGAAGACATTGCCCCATGCCTTGTCGCCAGACCAGGCGATGCGGCTTGTCGATATGTCTGCCGACACTCCAGAGGCGATACGAGACAAGGCGATGTTTGAGCTCTTTTATTCCTCTGGACTCAGGCTTGCTGAACTGGTCAGTCTCGATCCGGAACAGCTGGAACTGGGATCGGGCGAAGTGCGAGTGACAGGCAAGGGAAACAAGACGCGCATCGTCCCTATCGGCAGTTTTGCCATGGCGGCCTTGCAGGCCTGGCTGGGTGTCCGGCCGCAGCTTGCAAATCCCGATGAACGCGCTTTGTTCGTGGGCGCAAGAGGCGCGCGCATCTCGCCTCGTGTGGTGCAGCTGCGCATGAAGCAGTGGGCCATCAGACAGGGTGTGAGCGACAGCGTGCACCCGCATGTGCTGCGCCATTCTTTTGCGACCCATGTGCTTCAGTCTTCTGGGGACTTGAGAGCCGTGCAGGAGATGCTGGGTCACGCCAGCATCTCCACCACGCAGGTCTATACGCATCTGGATTTTCAATACCTGAGCAAGATCTACGACGCGGCGCACCCGCGCGCAAAGAAGAAGCGGTGATCAGGTCATCTGAAGGTTGTGGGTTCCGCTTAAGACATCGCGGTCCAGAGTGTGGCGGCTCTCAAGCTTGATCTTCAGGCGCAGGTCATTCACCGAGTCGGCATTCTTGAGCGCTTCCTCGTAGCCTATGGCGCCGCTCTCGAACAGATCGAACAGCGCCTGGTCGAAGGTCTGCATGCCCAGTTCCCTGGACTTGGCCATCACGCCTTTGATTGCATGCACCTCGCCCTTGAAGATCAGGTCAGAGATCAGCGGCGAGTTGAGCAGGATTTCCATCGCGGCCGCGCGTCCTGTGCCGTCCTTCTTCGGGATCAGGCGCTGTGATATCAGTGCCTTGGTGTTCAGCGACAGGTCCATCAGCAGCTGTTCGCGCCGCTCCTCGGGGAAGAAGTTGATGATGCGGTCCAGAGCCTGATTCGCGCTGTTTGCATGCAACGTCGCCATGCAAAGATGGCCTGTCTCGGCAAAGGCGACGGCGTATTCCATGGTCTCGCGGTCGCGTATCTCGCCGATCAGGATCACGTCCGGAGCCTGGCGTAGCGTGTTCTTCAGCGCGGCCTCCCATGAGACGGTATCCACGCCGACTTCGCGGTGCGTGACAATGCAGTTGCCATGCTCGTGCACATATTCGACCGGGTCTTCGATGGTGATTATGTGGCCGTAGCTATTGTGATTGCGGTGCCCCAGCATCGCGGCAAGCGTGGTGGATTTTCCGGAGCCCGTCGCGCCCACCAGGATCACCAGGCCACGCTTGGTCATCACGATGTCTTTCAGGATGGGGGGCATGCCCATGATGTCGAGATCGGGAATCTTGGTGGTGATGGTGCGCATCACCATGCCGACATGCTGCTGCTGCATGAACACGTTGACGCGGAAGCGGCCTATGCCGTGCGGGCTGATCGCAAAATTGCATTCGTGATTCGCCTCGAACTCCGCGGTCTGGCGGTCGTTCATGATGCTGCGCGCGAGCTCCCTGGTGTGCTGGTGGGAAAGCGGCTGGCTGGAAACCGGGACCAGCTTGCCGTCCACCTTGAAGGCAGGCGGGAAACCTGCTGTGATGAACATGTCAGAGGCTTTCTTGCTGGCCATGCCGCGCAGCAAATTGTGTATCAGTTCTGTGGCCTGGTCTCTTTCCATGAAGTTGCTCCTGGGTGCATTTCAATTATAGCGGGAACAAATCCTTGTTCACGGCCTTGGCGCGCGCCTCCGATGAGGCGATGGCGTTTGTCTTGACCAGACTGACCAGGCATTGGTCCAGCGTTTGCATGCCCATGCCCTGGCTGGTCTGTATTGCGGAATACATTTGCGGCACCTTGGCTTCGCGTATCAGATTGCGGATGGCAGGTGTGCAAATCATGATCTCGTGCGCGGCGACACGCCCGGCGCCGTCCTTGGTCTTGAGCAGGGTCTGGGAGATCACCGCGCGCAGCGATTCGGAAAGCATCGCGCGCACCATTTCCTTTTCGTCTGCGGGGAACACGTCGATGATACGGTCTATGGTCTTGGCGGCTGAGCTGGTGTGCAGCGTGCCGAATACCAGATGCCCTGTCTCGGCGGCCGTCATCGCAAGGCGTATGGTCTCAAGATCGCGCATCTCACCGACCAGAATCACGTCCGGGTCTTCGCGAAGCGCGGAACGCAGCGCATTGTTGAAGGACAGCGTGTCGCGGCCCACTTCGCGCTGGTTGATCAGACATTTCCTCGATTCGTGCACGAATTCGATCGGGTCTTCCACGGTCAGGATGTGGCCCTGTTCCTTTTCGTTGATGTAGTGGATCATCGCCGCCAGCGTTGTTGATTTGCCTGAACCTGTAGGGCCTGTGACCAGCACCAATCCTCGCGGGAAACTCGAGATGTCGGTGAATATCGCGGGCGCCTTCAGGTCTTCCAGGCTGAACACCTTGGAGGGAATGGTGCGCATCACCGCCGCCGCGCCGCGTTGCTGTATGAATGCGTTGACGCGGAAGCGGGCAAGATTGGGGACCTCGAAGGAGAAGTCCACCTCCTTGTTCTCTTCATATATCTTGCGCTGCTCGTCGTTCATGATGTCATAGATCATCGCGTGAACGTCCTTGTGCGCCATCGCGGGCAGGTTGATGCGCCGCATGTCGCCGTGCACTCGTATCATCGGGGGAAGGCCGGAGGAGAGATGGAGATCTGAGGCCTTGTTTTTGACGCCGAAAGCGAGCAGTTCGGTGATATCCATTATAATGTTCCAGATGTGTGGTTCATCGCAAGAGCCCAGTGTAAGAGCAGGTAAGGGATTATGACAACAATAGCTTCAAACTTGCAAGCTGTGCGCGCAGCAATATCCGCTTCTGCGGCGTCTGCAGGGCGCAATGCAGATGAAATCACCCTTTTGGCGGTGAGCAAGACTTTTCCTGCCGGCACGATACGCGAGGCCTTTGCGGAAGGGCAGAGGTGTTTTGCGGAGAGCTATGTGCAGGAGGCAATTGCAAAAATCTCGGCATTGAAGGACCTGGCTGTCGAGTGGCATTTCATCGGGCCGATACAGAGCAACAAGACGAGACCGATCGCCGAGAATTTCGCCTGGGTGCACAGCGTGGACAGGCTGAAAACCGCCGAGCGGCTGTCCTTGCAGCGTCCGGAAAATTTGCCGCCTTTGCAGCTATGTCTTCAGGTCAATATCAGCGATGAAGAAAGCAAGAGCGGTGTGGCGCCCGAAGAAATCGGCGATCTGGCCGAAGCTGTCGCGAAGTTGCCCAATCTGACTTTGCGCGGCCTGATGGCGGTCCCTGCGCCGGGCGATGATGAGTCAGTTCAGCGCGCCGCGTTCGCGGAATTGAGGGGCTTGTACGAAAAGATCAACAGAATGGGCCTGCATCTGGACACGCTGTCCATGGGCATGTCGGATGATTTTCCTGCGGCGATTGCCGAAGGATCAACCATGGTGCGCATAGGTTCCGCCATTTTCGGCAGGCGCAATTATCATGAAAGGGAAGCATGAATATCTGTTTTATCGGCGGCGGCAACATGGCGACCGCGTTGATCGGCGGCCTCCTGGGTCAGGGTTTTGCGGCGGGCCAGATCAGCGTGGTGGAGATCAATGCAGACAATCGTTCCCGCCTCATCAGGAATTTTGCAGTGCGCGCAGTGGATAGCATTAAAGAGGGCATGAAA
This sequence comes from Pseudomonadota bacterium, assembly GCA_021781695.1. GTDB lineage: Bacteria > Pseudomonadota > Gammaproteobacteria > Burkholderiales > Gallionellaceae > Gallionella. The sequence continues at coordinate 556 of JAJXWG010000130.1, read as the reverse complement.
GGCAGCCAGGCCATTGTTCTGGCGGTCAAGCCGCAACAGCTGCATGAAGTGATTCAGGAGCTGGCGCCCGGTCTTTCGGGACAGCTTCTGATCTCGATTGCTGCAGGCATACGCGCTGTGGACATCGCGCGCTGGGCCGGTACAGAGGCCGTCGTGCGTGCGATGCCCAACACGCCTGCGCTGATACGGTGCGGCATGACGGGGTTGTATGCGCTGCCGTCGGTGGATGCGGCCCAGCGCGAACAGGCGCGGAGCATATTGTCCGCGGTGGGAGAGGTGATCTGGCTTGATGATGAGGCGATGATGGATGCGGTGACGGCCATCTCGGGCAGTGGCCCGGCTTATGTGTTCTACATGATGGAGGCGCTGGAAGAGGCTGCCGCCGCACTGGGGTTCGATGAAGAAGATGCGAGGAGGTTGAGCCTTGCGACCTTCCTGGGGGCAGGCAGACTGGCAGAAGGTAGTCAGGAATCCGTCAGCGTGCTGCGCGAACGGGTCACATCCAAGAACGGCACGACGGAGCGTGCGCTTTTGAGCATGGAGGCGAATCATGTGA
>JAJXWG010000129.1 GCA_021781695.1 Pseudomonadota bacterium | reverse complement strand
GGATTGAAAACAGAGAACGTGCCGAGCAGCGCAAGCGGCACGACATTCATCGGCAGCGTGCTCAAGGTTGCACATTGAGAGCCGTTGTCTCTGCCATCGAAAGTGGCGATGGGGATTTCCTGTCCATCGAGCTTGCTTTTGAATCCCTTGGTCCTGACCGCCAGCACGAGCTGTGTGTTCTCGCCCCCCCAGAAGCTGTGGTTTGACAGGGGAACACAGCGCTTTGCCGGTATCACCTCGGTCGTCACGGTGACATACCCGTCATGGCCATGACCATCGCGCAGCCATTTTGGCGCATCACCTGAAACATAGGCGGGGTGACTGGCGGGAAAGAAAAAAGTCGATGCGCTGCCAGGCACAGGCATTGCCAGGATCATCGTTAATGCGAGGCGAATCTTCATATGTTTTATGCTGCCCTTGTTCTGTTGCATGACGCCACTGCGCGATTTTATATGCATTGCTGCGGATTCCGGAAGCCGGACATGTGGCCATGAAATACGGCAAAGGTTCCTTTCGCAAGTTCCAGCCTGGCATCGGGTAGAATATGCAGACCGAATGATGGATCGATAAACCTGAGGAATATAATGACCTGGCAACTTTTTGACACGACCATCATTGGTGACCCCTTTCAAATCCTGCTGGACGACCGGTTTGTGGCCGATATTCCAGGCGAAGAATTGCCTAATCTGGCGTGGTTTGGCGTGTGGTGCAGGCAGGATACCGAAGGGCGTTTCTGGAATCACGCCGAAACGGATAAGCTGGCTGAAATCGAAAGCGACTTATTGAGGCTGGCGTCAGAATTCAGCAACGGATGGGCCGTCTATGTGCGCCGCGCGATATCGGCCGGAAGACGTGAGTATTTTTTCTACTTCGGCGGTGACGCGGCGCTGCACGAAGTGTTGAAGCCGCTGCAGGAACTGCATCCCGAATATCGCATCGAATACGACAGCCAGCCCGATGCGCAATGGTCGCTCTACACCGCCTGGCTGAAGGAAGCGCCCAACTCGTGAAGCTATGAGTTCAGGCCGTTGATCAACAGGCCCACCATCAATGCGGCCAGGATGACAAAAGGTGCACATTCCTTCCATTCAAGCTTCCGGGTTTTCGTCCTGATGCAGAGCGTATCATCCAGCTCGTTGCGCAAACGCCCGTTGTGATATTTCATTTTCATCTCCCATGAACCTGTGGCGGAACTTTAGCAAAATCAGCAGGATCAACCCAAGCCCGTACAGCGGTTGGCCGCAGCCTGCCTAGCGGAAGAAGAAACAGACGGACGGTCGATTTTGAGGCTATGAACGGTCAGGCTTCGAACGCCCTCGAGATGCGCGCCAGCGCGTCGAGAATCACACTGCGCGGTGCGGCGATGTTAAGGCGCATGAAGCCGCTGCCGCCCGCGCCGAAAGTGATGCCGGGATTCATCCCGACATGTGCCGCATGCACAAAAAATTCGCGCAGCTCTGCGTCGTTCATGTCCAGCCTTCTGCAATCCAGCCAGACCAGATACGTGCCCTCAGGCTCGATTAAGCGGATATCTGGCAGATAATCCGCCAGATAGTCCCTGACGCAATCGCGGTTGCCTGCAAGATAAACGAGCAGGCTGTCAAGCCAGGCCTCGCCGCTGCGGTAAGCGGCCTCGAAGGCGGCGATGCTGAAAGGGTTCGCATTGTTCACATGAAGGCTGTCGAATACTTTGCGGATTGCCTGGCGATGTTCGGGATTTTTGGCGATCAGACAGGACAGGCCAAGACCCGGGATGTTGAATGTCTTGCTTGGGGCAATTGCCGTGATCAGATGGTCCGCACCGCCTGCCAGCGTCCCGAGTGCCGTGTGAATCGTGCCAGGATAAACAAGGTCTGCATGTATCTCGTCTGAGAGTATCGCAAGGTCATAGCTCCTTGCGATGTCGAGCAACTGCAAAAGCTCCGCCCTCTCCCACACGCGCCCGACAGGATTGTGCGGCGAACAAAGCATAATCAGCCTTGCGCCATCCCTGGCGCATTGCTCGAGGTGATCGAAGTCAATGCCGTACCGTCCATTTTCTAGACAGAGCGGGTTTTCAAGCAGCCTTCGCCCATTGGTCGTCGCCGCCGAAAAAAACGGGGGATAGACGGGCGGCTGCACGATCACGCCATCTCCCGGCTTGGTCAAAGCCAGCACCGTCGCGTAAAGCGAGGGCACAACGCCCGGCACCATCATGATCGCCTCGCGCCCGACTTCCCAGCCGTGGCGTTTCATGAGCCATGAGACAAGCGCATCGAACATGCTCTCAGGGTAAAGGCTGTAACCGTAGACTGGGTGCGCTGCGCGCTCAAGCAGCGCGCGCGTCACGGCTCCGGGTGCGGCAAAATCTATGTCGGCGACCCAAAGCGGCAGCACATCCGCTGTTCCGAAATACGCGGCGCGCCCGTCATGCTTCACGGAATTCGTGCCGGATCGCACAATCACGCTGTCGAAATCGGAACTCAAGCAATTCGCTCCCACAGGGTCACTTCGGAAATGCTGCGCTGGAACTTGCGCCTGGTCTCGCGGATCACAAAAGGCACATCGAGCGGCGCCTGCATCAGTTTGAAATGCGGCAAAAGCAGTTCCTTCAAACCATCCAACGTGGTAAAGCTCTCGCCATCCTTCTTGAATCCGCCTATCCACTCCTCGCGTTTGGTGTGTTCGGCAAGCCAGGTATAGGGGGAGGCGATCAGCAAAATGCCACCCATATTGAGGCGTTCATGCACTTCGGATAAAAATTTTGCAGGGCTGTAAAGCCTGTCGATCAGATTGGCAGCGAGTATCAGATCGTATCCATTGAAAAGCGGCTTGAGATTGCACGCGTCTCCCTGAAAGAAATCCACCCTGCCCCTGACCGCATCGAGTCCCAAATCCTTCAGGCTGCGCGTCTTGTAGCTGAACAGGCTTCCCTCGTCGGCAAGCTGATAGCGCAGCATGCCCAGCCTTGCCATCTCAGCCCCCATTCCGATGAAGCGAGCGGAAAAGTCGATGCCGGTGACATGGTCGAAATGGCGCGCAAGCTCGAAGGTCGCGCGTCCCGTAGCGCAACCCAGGTCCAGCGCGCGCCGGGCAGGCCTGTTGCCCATCGCATCGATTGCAATCGCGGCCAGTTTGCCGGGAAAATTGGCCACATCAAAATAGGAATCGCCGTAATGGAACTCCGCATATTCGGAAAGCATCCTGTCCGTCTCATAATTCGACAAGGGCTGGCTCGCCGTTTCCTCTCCTGCCACATAGCGGAACCCCGCATGCTGGAAGAAATGGCGGCGGAAAGCATAGCGCGCGCTCTTCTGCGCTTCGTTGCCGCAGGATATCCACGACCCTCCCTTGATCAGATTATGCCTGCCGTCAAAGGTCGGCGTGGTGAAATCGTCATACAGCGGATGCACCTCGAATCCGGGATAGGGATAGATGGGCGTGGCGGTCCACTGCCAGACGTTTCCCGTCACGTCGTAAAGATCGCCATGGCGGAATTCGTTCACAGGGCATGAGGAAGCATGGTGATCGAGATGAATGTTGGCTGGCGCAGTCTTGTCAGGCTTGATCTCTTCAATACTGCAAAAATCATACAGCCTGTACCATTCGTCCTCGGTGGGCAACCGCACGGGCTTCCCTGCATCCGACTTCTTCCATTTGCAGAATGCGCTGGCCTCGTGATAGTTGACTTCGACCGGCCAATCCCAGGGCATCGCGACGATTTCGATCATCAATCTCAAATGCCAGCAGTCATCCTTCCTGATCCAGAATGTCGGATGCTCGGCCCGGCTGTAATTCCTCCACGCCAGTCCCTCGGTTTCCCAATATTCGTCCGCCGCATAACCGCCTGCATCGACGAAATCCGAGAACTCCTGGTTGCTCACAAGATAATGGCTGGCCTCGAAGGCGGGCAAGCTCGCCTCATGCTCTCCATACTCGTTGTCCCATCCGTAGACAGGCGATGATCTTTCTTTGCCAGACAGAACTTTCCCGGCAGGAATTTTCACCAGATGGTTTTGCGGCGCAGTGCCGCATTTCCGGCAGGGCTGCCATGCCGGGTGAGGCCGCACGTATCGAATAGCATGCTGGCGTATCAGCACGGAAGAAGTCTCAAGGTGTATGCGCTCATGCTCTATGCACATCAGTATCGCCCACCAGGGATGATCCCAGCCTATGGGCAATGCCAGCGGCGCGCCCTGTATCAGCCGGACTACCGCATCCCTGACCTGCCTGCGATACGCCATCACCCGGGCAACAGAGGGCCAGTCGTAATGTGCATCGTCAAGGTCATCCCAGCTCATTTCATCCACGCCCACCGCGAAGACGGATTCGAATTGTGCATTGATGCGCTCATGCAAAAGCCCTGCGAGCACAAGCTTGTTGACGAAGAAGGTGGCCGTATGGCCAAGATAGAAAATCAGCGGATGGCGCAGCGAAACAGGCTTGACGAAATAGGCCTCATCGCAGGACAGGGTCTCGAACAGCTGCTCATAGCGATCGAAAGTCGAAAGGAAATAGCCGAGAATTTCTGCACGCTTGGCATCAACCTCCCCACCTTCGAGTCGCGGCGTTCGCTGTAACCCTTGCATTGCCTTCCCCCACAAAAAATATGTGCCCAATTTTAGCATTCACACCAGGATCACTGGCGTAAAATGATCGCATCCCGTTCCTCCCATCGTCCGCATGCATCTCGTCGTCTCCATCTCGGGCCACGGTTTCGGCCATGTCGCGCAGACCGCGCCTGTTCTGAACGCGCTCTATGGGCTGTTTCCCGACTTGCGCATAACGGTGCGTTCGCCGGTTGCAGAACGCCATCTGAAATCGCGTATCCGCATTCCTTTCGCGCATTTGCAAAGCGAAGGCGATATCGGCATGGTGATGACATCGCCGCTTGCTGTGGACATCGAAAAAAGCCGGGCAGCGTATCGCGCATTTCACGCGGACTGGGCCATGCGCGTAAAGAATGAAGCGCGCCTGCTTGAAACGCTGCAAGCGGACTATGTATTGTCCAACGTAGGCTATCTGCCGCTGGCAGGTGCCGCGCTTGCCGGCATAGCGCACGCCGCGCTTTGCTCGTTAAACTGGGCGGACATCTACCGTCATTACTGCATTCTGACTGAACAGGATGAAATCATCGCGGCACAGATACAGGCTTGCTATACCGATGCGGACGCATTCCTGCGCGCCACACCCGGCATGGAGATGGAATATCTGCCCAACCTGGTTCCAGTCGCGCCCATCGCCGAGGTGGGTGACAACCGCCGCGGCGAACTCAACCACCGCCTGAAGCTGTCCGGCGATGAAAAACTGCTGCTGATCAGCTTGGGCGGCATTGCAGGAAGGCTGCCCGTCGAGAACTGGCCGAGAGCAGCAGGCATGCGGTACCTGGTACAGTCCGACTGGCAGATAGAACATC
>JAJXWG010000128.1 GCA_021781695.1 Pseudomonadota bacterium | reverse complement strand
GGCTCGGTATTCGGCAAAGCCATCTACAAGGCGCGCGCCCCGCTGGCTGGTCTTTTGTCGATTGCGATGCTTTCAGGGGGGCTCGCCGTTCTGATGCTGGATCTTGGGCGTCCTGAACGTTTCATGCTACCTGCGTTGGACTTCAATTTCACTTCCGTGTTTGCGTGGAACGTGGTTCTTTATTCTGGCATGTTTGGTCTGGTGATCGCGTATCTGTGGGCGATGATGGAAAAGCGCATGAATGCATACAGCAAGCCTCTGGGGCTTGCCGTGTTCGCCTGGCGGTTCGTTCTGACGACAGGCACAGGCCTGATATTTGCTTTTCTGACGGCTCGCCAGGCCTATGGTTCTGCAGTGTTGCCGCCTATGTTCATCGTGATGTCCTTTGCGTGGGGTTTGGCGGTTTTTCATATCGTGCAAATGGCAATTTATGCCTGGAATGACAAAGCGCTTGAGCCGGAAATATTGGAGCGCAAGAAACGCCTGCTTGGCGTGTTCATTCTGGGTTCGTTGTATATGGTTGTTGTTTATCACATGACCAATCTGTATTTTGCGCACAGGATGGGGTTTGAGCGTTTCATTCTGCTCGATGGCGGGGTCTATCCTGCGCTGTTCTGGTGGGGTTATGTGCTGATTGGCAACGTGCTGCCGCTGGCGCTGATCTTCCTTCCCGGAATGAAGAACAGAAAATCCGCGCTGACAGCTTCGCTGGCCGTGGTGCTGGGCGGTTTTGCATTCCTGTATGTGTTCATCATCGGTGGGCAGGCTTTTCCGCTGGATATTTTCCCGGGATATGAAGTGAGCAGCACCTTCGGCGACGGGCAGATTGCGAGCTATACGCCCTCCATTTACGAAATCCTGTTGGGCCTTGGCGGCTTGGCAATTGCATTCATCATCACCACGGTCAGCGTGCATGTGTTGAATTTCATGCCGCATGACAAGTCTTATGTTGCGGATTAATTTGCCGTAAGGCAGTCATGAACCGCTTTCTCATCTCGGCAGCACACAAGTCATCAGGCAAGACGATGGTAAGCATAGGTCTGTGTGCGGCCCTGAAAGCGCGCGGCCATGTCGTGCAGCCCTACAAAAAGGGTCCTGATTACATCGATCCGATGTGGCTTTCGCAGGCGTCAGGCAGGCCTTGCCGTAACCTCGACCTGTACCTGATGTCCGATGAGGACATCGTTTCAACTTTTTCCCGCCATCTTGCAGAAGTGAATCTGGTGGAGGGCAACAAGGGGCTTTACGACGGCCTTGCGCTGGATGGCAGCAACAGCAATGCGGCCTTGGCCAAAATGCTCGATCTGCCGGTGTTTCTGGTGATCGACGCGCGCGGCATGACGCGCGGCATCGCACCGCTGATTCTGGGTTATCAGGCATTCGATCGCGACATCAACATAGCCGGTGTGCTGCTCAACAATCTGGGCGGCAGCCGCCATGAGTCCAAGCTGCGTGCGGTGATCGAACACTATACCGATGTACCCGTTGTGGGAGCGATCCATCACGATGATCGGCTCTCCATCGTCGAACGCCATCTCGGGCTGATGCCCAGCAATGAATCCCATGTTGCGACGGCCAAGATTAAACAGATAGGCGAAGCGATCGCTGAGCAGGTGGACCTTGAGAAGCTGCTTGTTCTTTCGCACAAGAGAATGCCTGAGGCACCCCGCACGGCAGAGGTCGTCGCATTGCCCTGCCGCGACAAGGTGCGCATTGCGATTGCGCGCGATCAGGCTTTCGGATTTTATTATGCGGATGATCTCGATGCGTTAGAGGCGTCAGGTGCCGAGCTCGTGCCTTTCGATGCGCTGCGCGATGCTGTCTTGCCTGAAGTGGATGCCCTTTATATCGGCGGCGGTTTCCCGGAGACCTGTGCCGAGGCGCTGGCAGCAAACAGCGGCTTGCGCGCAGAGATCAAAAGACGTATCGAAAACGGCATGCCGACTTATGCCGAATGCGGCGGGCTGATGTATTTGTCCAGGAGCATAACGTACCAGGGAAAGACTTTCGAGATGGTGGGTGCGATCCCGGGGGATGTGAAGATGCATGACAAGCCTATCGGTCGCGGTTATGTGCATCTTGTGGAAGCAGAGTCGCATCCCTGGCCCAGACCTGATGCGGCGGCGTGTCTGATCAAGGCGCATGAGTTTCATTATTCAAGCCTTGAGAATCTGCCCGAGGACAGCCGTTATGCTTATCGGGTCGAGCGCGGTCATGGCATAGATGGAAAGCGCGACGGCCTCTTGCTTCATAACCTGCTCGCTTCCTATACGCATTTGCGCACGATAGGCAATTGTTACTGGGCTGCTCGTTTTGTCGCCTTCATCCGCCGTGTTAAAAAAGACAGTCAATTGGCCGGCGGAGCCAGTTTGAATATCAGCAACCTATGACGAATCAATTTAAACAATCAGTTTCAGGGTAATGACGATGGATTTTCTGCCGATTTTTATGAATGTCAAAGGCAGGTTATGCCTGGTGGTGGGTGGCGGCGAAGTGGCTAAACGCAAGGCGGGCGTTCTGCTCGAAGCGGGCGCCAAAGTGCGCGTGGTCGCACCTGAGATAGACCCTTCCCTGTCGGAACAGGCGGGGGTTGTGAGCATCGTTGCGCGTTTTGACGAGCAGCACCTGGAAGGTGTGATGCTGGTGATCGCTGCGACCAATGACCGCGGCGTGAATGAACATGTGTCTGTTCATGCACGCGAGCGCAACATACCCGTCAACGTGGTGGATGATCCTGAGTTGTGCAGTTTCATCATGCCGGCCATCATGGACCGTTCGCCGCTGATGGTCGCGTTTTCAAGCGGCGGTGCATCGCCTGTGCTCACACGTATGATGCGCGGCAAACTTGAAAGCCTGATTCCGCAGAATTTCAGCCGGCTTGCAGCGTTTGCGGAACGTTTCCGCGAACAGGTGAAACAGCGTGTCACCAATCCAGCCAAGCGCCGCATCTTCTGGGAGAATGCACTGGACGGCGTGGTTGCAGAAAAGGTCCTGACCGGAGATGAAATAAGCGCAGAATCGATGCTGCAGCAGATGCTGGCCGATGAAGACAATATCGTCAGAGGCGAAGTATACCTGGTCGGCGCAGGACCAGGAGATCCGGACCTGTTGACGTTCCGCGCACTGCGCCTGATGCAGAAAGCGGACGTGGTGGTGTATGACAATCTGGTATCCAAGCCCATTGTCGACATGACAAGGCGCGATGCCGAGCGCATCTATGTCGGAAAAAAGCGCGCCGATCACACTTTGCGCCAGGAAGAGATCAATGCGCTCCTGGTGCGTCTGGCGCATGAAGGCAAACGTGTGCTCCGCTTAAAGGGCGGCGACCCTTTCATCTTCGGGCGTGGCGGTGAAGAAATCGAGACGCTGGCCGCAGAGAACATTCCGTTTCAGGTCGTTCCCGGCATCACTGCGGCGTCCGGCGTGGCATCCTATGCGGGCATACCGCTGACGCACAGGGACTATGCGCAGTCCTGCATGTTTGTCACAGGGCATTTGAAGGATGGCACGATGAATCTTGACTGGGATGCATTGGCCAGACCCAGGCAGACGGTGGTGGTGTATATGGGATTGCAAGGTCTGGATACGCTGTGTGCGAAGCTGGTTGAGCACGGTATGCCGGATGCGACGCCTATCGCCATTGTGCAGCAGGGCACGACGCAGAATCAGCGTGTCGTCACGGGTACGCTCTCAACCCTGCCCGGGATTGCTGCAGTGGAAAAACTGCATGCGCCCACGTTGATCATCATCGGCGGTGTGGTGACGCTGCGTGAAAAATTGCAGTGGTTTCATCCGCATCATGACTGACTGAAGGCGCGGCAGACCGATGAGCTTGACTGGATGCCATGAGTAAGCTTCTGAGTCTGACACGGGCAGCAAGACTGGTTGGTGTCAACCGTGTCGTGCTGCAGAAAAAGATACAAGGCGGCGAGTTGGACGCCCATGACGGGATGGTGAGTGTTGACGGCTTGCTGGCCTGTTACCCGGATGCTGAGCTTGAGGATACCGTCGAGATAGAGCGGTTATCTCGCATCAAGGAACAGGCTTTTGGCAAGCGCATATTCGAGCGTGCGCTGCCCGATGCTGAAGTGCTGGCGGCCAGAGTGACGGAGCTTAGCAAAACGCTGGATCGCAGTCAGTCCCAACTTAAGAATTTGAATGACTTTCTGGGTAAACTGCTGGACAGACTGGATGAGACTGAGTGCGATGCAAAATCTCGGCAGATGATGAATGATCTCAAGTTATGGATAAGGCATGAAGCAGAATCAGCGATGGAGCCGGGTTTGAGCAATCTCCTGGCTATCAAGGACAACATGCTGCGCGTGATGGCAGCTCATGTGACTGTGCTGCCCAGCGGCCATGATTTCTTGCTCGAAGGCCAGGACACGCTGCTTGAGGCGGCTATGGGGGCCGGCATTCCGCTCAATTATGGATGCAGCGGCGGCAATTGCGGCTTGTGCAAGGCCCGAGTGATTTCCGGGCAGGTCAAGAAGACGCGCCACCATGATTATGTGCTGTCGGACGCAGAGAAAAGCCAGGGATGTATCCTGCTTTGCAGCAATACTGCGGTGAGCGATGTGACCATAGAAGCTGCCGTTGCCGGAAGCGTGCAGGACATCCCCTATCAGCAAATCACGGCAGCCGTAAAATCCATGGAATTGTTGACGCCGGACATGCTGTTGCTTCATCTGCAAACGCCGCGTACCCAGCGGTTGCGTTTTCTCGCAGGGCAAAGCGTGACCCTGAGGGTCGGGCAGGCTTTCAGTGCTGAATTGCCCATTGCCAGTTGCCCTTGCGATGACCGCAACGTGCTGTTTCATGTGCGACGCCAGAATGGTCATTTGTTTTCAGATTATGTTTTTGATCGGTTAAAATCGCATGAACCAGTCGAGATGGAAGGACCGCAGGGGGAATTCATACTGCATGAGAAATCGCCCCGCGCACTTTATTTCTTTGCGTTCGATGGCGGTTTTGCGCCGATCAAGAGCGTGATCGAGCATGCGATGTCGCTTAACGCAGAGTCCATTCATCTGCACTGGATTGCCTCGACCGCGGAGGATATCTACATGCCCAATGTGGTGCGGGCGTGGGCAGATGCGCTGGATAATTTTCATTATGCGGAACATATCGCAGGTTTTGATTTGCGTGCGATGACGGACAGGCGGAAAGAAAGCCTGGAGAGGCAATTGGATATCATTGCGGGGGAGGAGGCCGGATTGATGCAAGGCGATGTCTATCTTGCAGGTCCCGAAGCTGCAAGGGTGATTGCTGAACGGTTTTTTCTGAAGCTGGGTTTGCCAAGGACGCGTGTTGCGAGTAGTTTAATCACTTAAAAGGAGGAATGGATGGATAAGCCTGTGTGTGCCCAGCGCGCGCCTTATGCGCTGGAGTTGGAAGCCGGTGATTA
>JAJXWG010000127.1 GCA_021781695.1 Pseudomonadota bacterium | reverse complement strand
AGGGGTTCGATGATTTTCGGATTGCATCCTCTGGCGGCTGCCGCATTGCGCATCGCGGCAAGATCCGCCAGAAGCGGCACGCCGGTAAAGTCCTGAAGCACGATGCGCGCGACGACAAAAGGAATCTCTTCGGTGCGGGTTGCATTGGGCTGCCATCCTGCCAGTTCTCTGACATGTGCTTCGGTGATTTTTTTGCTGTCATAATTGCGCAACACGGCTTCAAGTACGATGCGGATGGATACGGGCAGGCGTGAAATTTTACCCAAGCCTGCAGCTTCGAGCGCGGGCAGCGAATACATTATTCCCTGTTTGCCATCGGCAAGGTTGAAAGCGGTGCGGGTGTTGAACAGATTATGCTGCATGGCAAAAACTCCGGATGTGCTGTAGGGAATAAAATAGTGAATTATAACCAGCAGGCGCATAGGCGCGGTGTGTTTTTTGAATTTTTTGTGAATGCCGATCGAACTGGTTGTAGAATCGCTAACTGACTTCGCTGACATTTCTCCACAGGCCGATTTAAAAAATAACGGTAATTGAACATGGCCGGAACTAATCTGTTAAAAAATTCGCTGATCCTGACCTTGATGACGATGCTCGCCGCTTGTGCGGCAGGGCCGGATTTCAAGCGCCCTGATGCGCCGGCATCTGCTGCGTACACCGTCAAGCCTTTGTCCGCAAAGACTTCATCGGCAGAAGCCCCGTTGGGTGACGCGCAGTCCTTCTCGGCTGCAGCAGAGATTCCACAAGACTGGTGGACATTGTTCAAGTCGCCGCAATTGAATGCGCTGATCCAACGCGCGTTCAAGGCCAATCCCGATATCGGGGCGGCCAGCGCATCGCTGCGTGCAGCCCAGCAGAATGTGATTGCGCAGCAGGGGTTTTTTTACCCGACTGTAGGCGTGAGTTACTCTCCCTCACGCAACAAGCTGGCAGGAAACATGGGCGGCAATTCGCCCGGCCTGCAGAACAACGGCACGCTGATACAGACCTATTCCAATCCCTCAGGCCCGGTTTACAACGGCCCGGCGTATTACAACTTCCATGTTGCCCAGGTCAGTGTGGGCTATGTTCCCGATGTCTTCGGCATGCAGAGGAGGCGAGTCGAGTCTGCCAAGGCAGAGGCCCAGGCGCAGGAAATGCAGCTCAAGGCTGTCTATATCACGCTGGCATCCAATATCGTTGCTGCAGCCTTCGAGGAAGCCAGCCTGCGCGCGCAGATTGCTGCCGTGGAAAAAGTGGTGGCGTTGAACCGCGAAAATCTTTCCATCATGCATAAGCAGCTTGCGGCGGGAGAACTCTCCGAGATCGATATGGCATCAGGAGAAGCCGCACTCGCACAGGCTGAACAGGCGCTGCCGCCGTTAAACCGCCAGCTTGAGCAGACGCGCGATCTGATACGCGCGCTGGCGGGCAGCACGCCAGACCAGGATGTGCCTGAGACTTTCGCGTTGTCCGACTTGCATTTGCCCCAAGCGCTGCCGCTCAGTCTTCCTTCAAAGCTGGTTGAGCAGCGCCCCGATGTGCGCATTGCCGAAGAACAGCTGCACGATGCGAGTGCGCAATATGGCGTTGCGATCGCCAACCGCCTGCCGCAATTCTCGGTCACCGCGGAGATGGGCGGCATGGCAACCAGCCCTGACTGGATGTTTCGTGCCGGCGGAGGATTTTTCAGCCTGGCAGGCAATGTCGCGCAGACCATCTTTGATGGCGGCACGTTGCGCGCACAGTCCAGGGCTGCAGAACAGGTTCTGGTACAGGCAGGCTTCCAGTATCGCAGCACGGTGATCGCCGCGCTGCAGAACGTGGCCGACACGCTGCATGCGATAGAGTCCGATGCAGATGCGTTGAAAGCCGCCGCTGCCACTGAACAGGCCGCCAGAAAAACTCTCGATCTGACGCAGAGCCAATACAAACTGGGATATGTCAGCTATCAGGATCTTTTGACTGCTGAACAGAACTACCAGTTGAGCACGATTAGCCTGATCCAGGCGCAGGTCTTGCGCCTTGGCGATACTGCGCTGCTTTATCAGGCCTTGGGTGGCGGCTGGTGGGCAAAAAAAGGAGAGCACGCTTCATGATCATACGGTATAAAAAAACCGCGGCACTGCTGCTTATCCTGTGTGGCGCAGGATATGTGTTGTGGCAAAAGAGCCATGCGCCTGAAAAGGTTGCCGCCAAGCCCGCGTTGCACAAGACATCGGACACGCTGCGTTTTGACGCCCATGCGCCGCAGCTCGATTTCATCCGGATCAGCGAAGTCGAGGCCATGCCGGAACCGCTGGCGGAGCCTCTGAATGCGCGCGTAAGTTACGATGACAACCGGACTGCGCGCGTTTTCTCGCCGATTACCGGCAGGGTCGTCAGGATTCTGGCTGACGTGGGTGCGCATGTGAAGGCGGGAGACGGGCTCATGATACTGGATGCGCCCGATTATGCGCAGGCGGTTGCCGATGTGAGCCGCGCGGATGCCGATCTTGAATTGAAGCAGCAAACCTATGCGCGCGCAAAACTGATCTATGACGCCAAAGGGCTCGCGCAGAAAGACCTCGAGAGCGCGAAGTCCGATGTGCGCGAAGCCCAGGCCGAGGCCGTTCGCGCCAGCGCTCGCCTGGCCAATTTGACAGGCCATGCGCCCGCTGGCGCACAGTATGTTTTACGCTCGCCGCAGGCGGGGGTTGTCAGCGAACGGCAGGCAAGCCCGGGCAGCGAAGTGGTGGCGGATGCGGCCAGCCCGCAGTTTGTCATCACCGATCCTGCGCATGTATGGGTGCAGGTCGATCTGCCCGAGCAGGAAATGGACAAACTGAAGGTCGGACAGTCCGTGTTGGCCCAGGTCGATGCCTATCCTACTGAGACTTTTTCCGGCAAGGTGACCGCAATTTCCGGTGCGCTCGATCCTGTCACAAGGCGCATGCAGGTCAGGTGCGAGATCGGCAATCCGGCATTGAAGCTAAAGCCCGAAATGTATGCGCAGATCACGCCGATTGCAGACTTCCGTTCCAGCCTGCCGCGCATTCCGAATACGGCGATCTTTACGCGGGGTTTATACAGCTACGTGTTCGTCGAGCAAAGCCCCGGCGTATTGCAAAGGCGCAAGGTTGCGCTGGGCCTGCAGGGTTATCCGTATAGCTATGTCAGGGAAGGGCTCAAAGCCAAAGAGCGCATCGTCACCTCAGGCGCCCTGTTGCTCAATGCAGAACTTGCAGGTAACGAGTAATGCTCGAGAAACTCATCACCTTTTCCCTGCAGCAGCGAGTATTTGTGCTGGCAGGCGTGCTGGTCCTGATCATCTTCGGCGTGCGTGCGCTGGATAATCTTCCCATCGAAGCCTTTCCCGATGTGCAGGATGTCCAGGTGCAACTCGACACGCTGATGCCGGGACAGGCTCCGGAAGAAATCGAACGCAGCGTGACCATGCCTATCGAGCGGGAGATGAGCGGCGTGCCGCACATGACGCAATTGCGCTCTGTGTCTATCACCGGACTGTCCGAGATCACGCTTACGTTTTCCGACAACACGGACGATTATTTTGCCCGCCAGCAGGTGCTTGAAAAACTGCAGAACGTGAACCTCCCTGCCGGCGTGCAGGCGAGCCTGGCTCCGCTTAGCAACGCAGTCGGCGAAGTGTACCGCTATGTGCTAAAGGCGCCCAAGGAGATGCCGCCCAATGAGGTCAGAGCCCTGCAGGACTGGGTATTGCGCCCTGCGTTGCGCCAGGTTGCAGGTGTTGCGGATGTGGTCAGTTTCGGCGGGACCATCAAGGAATACCAGGTGAGCGTGAATCCTGCCTTGCTGCGAAAATTCAACGTGACCATAGATCAGGTCGCCCAGGCGCTCGGTGCCAACAGCAGCAATACCGGTGGCGGCATCATCAATCGCGGCGATGAAGCGCTGGTGGTTCGCAGCGTCGGACTCTTCAAGTCGCTGGACGACATATCCCGCGTGGTGGTCACGGCCCAGAACGGCAAGACCGTGATGGTGGGCGATGTGGCAAAGGTTGCGACAGGCGACCGTCCGCGCTCCGGCATCGTGGCTTTCAACGACCAGGACAATGTGGTCGAGGGCATCGTGGATATGACCAAGGGGCAGAATGCCTCCAAGGTGGTCAAGGCGATCAAGGCGCGCATCGCCGAGCTTGATATGAAATTGCCCAAGGGGGTAGCGATCGTTCCATATTATGACCGCACCGAGCTTGTGAAACACACGGTGCATACGGTGAGCGAAAATCTTCTGGTCGGCGCGCTTTTGGTGGTTGCAATCCTGATCATTTTCCTGCGCAACTGGTATGCCGCGCTGGCTGTTGCGGTGATCATCCCGTTAGCGCTGCTGTTCGCCTTTATCCTGATCGATGCGCGCGGGGTGTCGGCCAATCTGATTTCGCTGGGTGCGGTGGACTTCGGCATCATCATCGACAGTGCGGTGGTGCTGGTGGAAGCCTTGATGGTGAAGCTCGCGCTGGCCAAGGCGGATGCATTGCCTCAGCACAAATCGTATGGCTGGCGCATACACCTGATCAAGCAGAACTGCATCGAGATGGGTTCGCCTATCCTGTTTTCCAAGGCCATCATCATACTGGCCTTCCTGCCCATCTTCACCTTTCAGCGCGTCGAGGGAAAGATTTTTTCTCCGGTGGCCTTTACCTTGAGTTTTGCGCTGCTGGGCGCGATCATATTGACGCTCACGCTGCTGCCCGCGCTGTTAAGCTATATCGTCAAGAACAAGGATATGGCAGAACGGCACAGCGAATGGATGCACCGACTGCAGGAGCGCTACCGCAATCTGCTGACCTGGTCAGCTACGCGGCGCAGCGGCATCGTCGGTGCCTCGATCGGATTGCTGGTGATCACGCTGGCGCTCTCGCCGCTGCTGGGCAGCGAGTTTCTGCCGAGCCTCGACGAGGGAAATATCTGGCTTACCATCACGCTGCCGCCAGCGACTGCGCTGGATAAAACCAAAGACATCGAGCGCAAGGTGAGGGCGATTCTGAAATCCTACCCGGAGGTCAACAATGTGGTCACGCAGGTGGGGCGTCCGGATGATGGCACGGACCCCAAGGGCCCGAACAACCTTGAGATCATGGCGGATCTTAAGCCGCATGACACCTGGCGGTTTGCAGACAAGGAGGCGATGATAGCCGACATGACCCGGAAGATACAGGTGATCCCTGGCGTGCCGACCAACTTTTCCCAGGTGATACAGGACAACGTGGAAGAAGCCTTGTCCGGCGTGAAGGGGGCGATCTCGGTCAAGATATTCGGCCCGGATCTCGAAATACTGGAGGACAAGTCCACGCAGGTCGCAAAAATCCTGTCGGGGATAGCGGGGGCTGCGGATGTCGCGGCAATCAAGGTGGGCGGGCAGACCGAGCTCAACATCACGCTGGACCGGCAGCGCATGTCCCGGTACGGACTGAATATCAACGACGTGAATGCCACGATACAGA
>JAJXWG010000126.1 GCA_021781695.1 Pseudomonadota bacterium | reverse complement strand
CACCCAACGCGCCGTATGTATTCCCGCGCGCTCAAATACCGCATCAACGCCGTATTCCGCCTTCAGCCTATGCTCGACCACTTCAAACTGCAGCTGCCCTACCGCACCGATCAGAGGATTGGAATCGACCAAGGGTTCGAAAACCTGCACCGCGCCCTCTTCACCCAGTTGACGCAGCCCTTTCTGCAACTGCTTGGCCTTCATCGGGTCTCTGAGCCGCGCGCGACTGAACAACTCCGGCGCGAAATAAGGGATACCCTTGAACGTGAGCGCCTCGCCTTCGGTCAGCACATCGCCTATCTGCAGCTGTCCGTGATTGTGTATGCCGATGATGTCGCCCGCATAGGCTTCATCCATGCGCGTGCGCTCGTTGGCCATGAAGGTCACCGCATTGGCCAACTTCATTTCCTTGCCGGTGCGGCGGTGTTTGACCTTCATGCCCGACGCGTAACGGCCCGAACATACGCGCAGAAATGCAATGCGGTCGCGGTGGTTCGGATCCATGTTGGCCTGTATCTTGAAAACGAAACCGGTAAATGCAGGCTCTGTCGGGAGAACCTTGCGCACATCGGTTTCGCGCGGCAACGGCGAGGGCGCCCAGTCCACCAGCGCGCGCAATATTTCACGCACGCCGAAGTTGTTCACACCAGAACCGAAAAACACAGGCGTCTGCTGTCCGCGCAAGAATTCCTGCAAATCGAATGATGCGCCAGCCCCCATCACAAGCTCGGTTTCATCCCTCATCGTCTTCATTTCGGATGGGCACTGGACAGCCAGCCTGTCGATCTCCTCACCACGCAGGATTTCGACTTCCTGCCCCGCCTTTGCCTCACCCGGCAGAAAACGCAATACCTCATCGTTCAGCAGATGATATACGCCCTGAAAGCGCTTGCCCATGCCGATAGGCCAGGTCACCGGCGCGCAGCGGATTTTAAGGACGGATTCGATTTCGTCCAACACTTCCAAGGGCTCCCTCACTTCGCGGTCCATCTTGTTGATGAACGTGATGATGGGCGTATTGCGCAAGCGGCATACCTCGAGCAGCTTGATGGTCTGCTCCTCGACACCCTTGGCTGCATCCACTACCATCACCGCTGCGTCAACTGCGGTCAGCACGCGATACGTGTCTTCCGAAAAGTCCTGGTGACCCGGCGTGTCGAGCAGATTGATCACGCAGTCGTCGAAAGTGAACTGCATCACCGAACTTGCCACCGAGATGCCTCGCTGCTTTTCGATCTCAAGCCAGTCCGAAGTTGCATGACGGCCGCTCTTTCTCGCCTTCACCGTACCCGCCATCTGGATCGCACCGCCAAACAGCAGCAGCTTTTCGGTCAGCGTGGTCTTACCTGCGTCGGGATGGGAGATGATCGCAAAGGTGCGGCGGCGTTTCACCTCGCGCGCGATTTCCGAAGGCACTGCTTCATCCATGTTGATGTCTGTCTGATTCATTATCCTGCACCACAAAACAAAAAAGCCCGCCAGAAATCAGCAAGCCTCATTCTTCAGCAACCTAGATTCTGAACGCGGTTGCGTTCACGGCCGCGACTGGCCGATAATTATACCTGCAGCAGCAGACTTTTCCCAATTCCTGCCCAAAGCCGACATGCCAATCACCGATCGCTCAAAGGCCGAAGCGCTTTTTTTTCAAGGTATACGCCTCATGCAAGCGGGCGACAATGGCAATGCGGAAATCAGCTTCGAGAATGCAGTGCAGCTTGCCCCCGATCTTGCGGAGGCGCACACCAACCTCGCCATGCTGCTTAGCCTTCGTGACGAAAACAAGGCCGCGGAAATGCATTATCTGTACTCCATCTCGTCGAATCCAGGCTATCCGCAAACCCATATCAACCTGGGTGTTCTGCTGGCAAAACAGAAGCGCTTCATTGAAGCCGAAGCAGCCTACCGGAAAGCCATCGAACTCAATGCAGGTTCGCCTGATGCCTGGTCGAATCTGGGCGTGCTCTATGCCTGCATGAAGCGCGAGGAGGAGGCAGAACGCTGTTACCGCACCGCATTGTTTCTGGATGAAACCTATACCAAGGCACGCTTCAACCTGAGCTACCTGCAGTTGCGCCAGGGCAGATTTGAAGAAGGCTGGCAGTCGCTCGAGGCGCGCGACTGGTATGCGCCGCTTGCAAAGCAGCTTCCTATGCCAAGATGGCAGGGTGAATCGCTCGCCGGAAAATCCCTGCTGATTTGCTTTGAAGCCGGATTCGGCGATGTGATCCAGTTCTGCAGGTATGCGGAAGTCCTGAAGAAACAGGGCGCAACTTCCATCACCCTGTTATCTCATCCACCCCTGAAAAAACTGCTCTCGACCCTATCGGGTGTTGATTCCATCATTTCCTTCGATGAGCCGCTGCCTTCATCGGGCTTTGATTTCTGGACACCCTTGCTCAGCATCCCCCGTCATTGCAACACGAACCTCGATTCCATTCCTGCAAGATTACCCTATTTGCATGCGGATGCCGATCGCATCGAAAAATGGAAGCCGCTTGTTCCCCAACTTGGCCTGCGTGTCGGCCTGGTCTGGCGCGGAAGCACTCAATTCGAAAACGACGCGGATCGTTCCCTGCCCTCGCTTGCCCTGCTCGCTCCGCTCTGGTCAGTAAAAAATATTACCTTTATCAGCCTGCAGAAAGGCGCCGGAGAAAACGAAAATCCGCCCGACGGCCTTTCTTTGACAAGTCTGGGCCCGAAACTTACGGACTTTGCCGACACGGCCGCAGTGATTAGCTGTCTTGATCTCGTCATCTGCATCGACACGGCAGTGGCTCACCTCGCCGGCGCTCTGGGCAAGCCCTGCTGGGTGCTGTTGCCCGACTACAAGACAGACTGGCGCTGGCTCACCGAGCGCTGCGACTCTCCCTGGTATCCGGAGGTCATGCGGCTGTTTCGCCAATCCACCATGGGCGACTGGAATCCCGTCATCGCCGATGTAGTAAATGCTCTTGAAGCAATGGTGAAAAGATCCTAACTTGTATCGCCACAGCAGCCTCATCCAACTTGCTGCCAACTACTTGTTACTCTCTGATTTTCTAGTGCATGCTCACCATGGGCAGGAAACCCAGCTTATCCTTCAAACTCTCGCGGCTGCTTCTAGCATCTGCCACGCTGGCATAAGGGCCGATGCGAACGCGTGTCTTGTTTTCCTTCGTGAACAATGCAAGACCCTTGCCCGCGTCACCCAGCCTGGTTCGCATCTCGGACAAAAACTGTTCCGCTGCAGCCAGCGTATTGAATGCGCCCAGTTGCAAAAAAACATTTCCGGAAGGTGTGTCAGCTGCAATCGGCGCGCTGGTCACAGGCTGGGGAATAACCGCCCCCTCGGCCTGCACGGCAGGCCGAACTCCAGGCTCAGGAGGCGCACTTTGCGCAACTTCAGTCCTGGCTATTGGATGGGCATCCGCAGCCAGACTCTCGATTTCCACTTCCATGCTTCCTTTGCCCACGATGCCAAGCTTGTGCGCTGCGGTGTAGGACAGGTCTATCACGCGGTCGTGCAGGAAAGGCCCACGGTCATTGATGCGAACTATGACGGATTTTCCTGTGGCGACATTGGTCACGCGCACATAGCTTGGTATAGGCAGCGTCGGGTGCGCAGCTGTCATCGCATACATGTCGTATTTCTCGCCGCTGGCGGTGCGCTGGCCATTGAACTTCCTGCCATACCATGAGGCGATGCCGCGCTGCTTGAAATGGCCAGGCTTGCTCAACGGCTTATAGGTCTTATCCAGCGCCATGTAAGGGCGGTTGGCATAACGATGCAAGGGCTCCACGACAGGGACCGCATCCGGTATTGCATCGATATTTGCAGGCGGGTGATCATCCGGGCCGTCTCCAGCAAGGTAGCCACCCGATCCCGGAATTGGCGCCTGTTCAATTGGCGCATGGCCCGCTGCGGGCAGGGATGGAGTTTCCGTTTGACGCTGCGGTGCGCTGCCACAGGCAGTGAGCACCAGCGCTGCCAATGCCAAAACTATAATACTTTTAATCATGCTTGCTCCTTTTTCAAGACTTGACCAGCTTCTTGTGCGTCTGAATGCTCATCAGCATACCAAACCCCAGCAGCAGCGTCAGCATGGATGTCCCCCCGTAGCTGACCAGCGGCAGCGGCACGCCCACGATGGGCAGGATGCCGCTGACCATGCCCATGTTGACAAAGGCATAGGTGGCAAATGTCAGCGTGATCGATCCTGCCATAAGCCGCGTGAAATAGGTCGATGCATTGGCCGTGATGACGAAGCCCCGCCATATCACGAAAAAATAGATCGCCAGCAATATCAGATTGCCGACCAGCCCGAACTCTTCCGAATAGACTGCAAAGATGAAATCCGTAGTGCGCTCGGGTAGAAAATCCAGATGAGTCTGCGTGCCGTTGAGGTACCCCTTGCCCAGGATTCCGCCGGAACCGACTGCGATCATCCCCTGTATCGTGTGATAGCCCTTGCCCAGCGCGTCCTGCGACGGATCGAACAGCATCTCGATGCGGTGGCGCTGGTACTCGTGCATCATCTTCCACATCACCGGCGCACTGGCAACGGCCGCGATAAACAATCCGCCCATCACGCGCCAGCTCAAACCTGCCAGGAACAGCACATAAAATCCGCTGGCGGAAATCAGTAGCGCAGTGCCAAGGTCTGGCTGCTTTGCAATCAGCCCCACCGGCATCAGCAACAGCACTGCTGCCACGATGTAATTCTTCATCTTCAGCGCGGCTTCGTGTTTCTCGAAATACCAGGCCATCATCAATGGAACGCCGATTTTCATCAGTTCGGAAGGCTGTATGGTCGCCACGCCGATGTTCAACCAGCGCTTCGCGCCATGACTGCTGACGCCAAGCGGAGTCAGCACGCCCAGCAGCAGCACCATGCCCAGCACGTATATCGGCACGGCGGTGCGCATCAGATAATGCAAGGGCAGATTGGCAACGATCCACATGCAAACCAGCGCCACCAGTATGTTCAAGCCTTGCGCCATGACCCGATCCAGACTATGGTCGCCCGCGCTATACAAAGTCAGCAGGCTGGCTGCCATCAGCAGCGCCATGCCCGCCAGGAGCGGCCTGTCGAGATGTGCCGTGATGCGCCGCAAAAATTGTCGTCTTGTCATATCAGTCCACCACAGGCACAGCCGAGGCTGCCGGTTCGGCAACTTTCACCGCATCCGGCACTTTGCCAAGCAGATAATAATCCATCACGCGACGAGCGATGGGCGCAGCCGTGCCGCCGCCATGACCGCCGTTTTCCACCAGCACGGCGATTGCAATCCTGGGCTTGTCCACCGGCGCAAACGCGATAAACCATGCGTGATCGCGGTGCCGCTCATCAAGCTTGCTGGCATCGTATTTTTCCCCCTGTTTCATGCCGACTACCTGCGCCGTGCCGGTCTTGCCGGCTATGGTGTAAGGTGCGCCGGCTGAAGCCTGTGCCGCCGTTCCTCCCGGCTGAGTCACCGCCTGCATGGCGCGCTTGACCAG
>JAJXWG010000125.1 GCA_021781695.1 Pseudomonadota bacterium | reverse complement strand
ACAGATTCCTGTAGCGACGGCTGTCGACAAACGGCTGATTTTCCTTCATCATAGTTAGCATGCTAATCATTAGCAGGAAAACAAAAATGAAGCCATTGAACGAACAGTTCGCCGAATCGATGTTCCTAACCACACATGCCTGGCGCATCGCGTTGGATCGCCAGCTGAGGCCGCAGGGATTCACCCTCTCCCGCTGGACTTTGCTGTTGCACCTGTCGCGCAACGACGGATGCACGCACAAGGAGCTGGCCCAAAGCATGGGTATAGAACCTGCCACGCTGGTCAGGCTTGTCGATCACATGGAAAAGGAAGGCTTGCTCAAGCGCTGCAGCAGCAAGACGGATCGCCGCGTCAAGCATCTGCACCTGTCTGAAAACGGCATGAACAGTGTTGAAAGCATACGTGCGTGCGCCACCGATCTTCGCAACAAACTGCTTTCCGGTCTGAGTCAGGACGAGATTCAAAATGCGCTCCGCGTGATGAACAATATCCGCGGAAAACTGGGATCGCTCACATGAAATTTTTCAATGCGAAGACTTTGACTGCGATGGCAGCACTCGCACTCCTGCTGGGGTGGTTTGCCTATCAGCGCTACTATGACGCTTATCGCAGCACGGAAAACGCGTATATCGAAGCGGATGTGGTGAATGTCGCATCACAGGTCGCAGGCCGGGTGATCAAGGTCTATGTGCAGGAGAATCAGTTCGTAAAGAAAGGCGATGCGCTGTTTGACGTTGATCCCGAACCATACAGAATCGCGCTCTCGCATGCACAGGCGGATCTTGCGCAAGCCTTGCAGAACGCGCGCCGGGATCACTCGGAAATCGAGCTCGCCCGGGCACAGATAGAACAGAGCGAAAGCGACCTTGCAAATGCCAAGAGCATCGCTGCCCGTGACAGGAGACTCGTGGCACGGCATTTTCTCTCCCAGCAGGCCCTGGACGATGCGGATACCCGCATGAAAAGCCTGCAGGCTGCAGTTGACGAAGCGCATGCGAGGCTGAAGAGCGCGCATTCCGCCCCTGAAAAAACTGCAGAGCGCGGAGACGTGATGAAGGCAGAGGCGGCGATCAGCCAGGCGAATCTCGACATCGAAAACACGCATGTTCTGGCCGCCCAGGACGGGCAGATCAGCAATCTCACGCTCGTCGCAGGCTCCATGGTGGACATAGGCGCGCCGCTTTTTGCGCTGATCGAGAAAAACAGCTTCCATGTCGATGCCAATTTCAAGGAGACCGAGTTGCCGGGCATACGCGCGGGCCAGCAGGTGGACATCGAGTTCGACATGTATCCCGGCCAGCATTTCACGGGGACCGTGGAGAGTCTGGGCGGCAGCACAGGCACCGCATTCTCATTGCTGCCACCGCAGAATGCAACCGGAAACTGGGTCAAGATCACGCAGCGCGTGCCGGTGCGCATCAGGCTCTCGCCTACGGACCGCGCTCTGCGCATCGGGGCGACGGCGACCGTCACTGTGCACATTAAGTGATGGATGGCAGGCGCATACTGATCAGCATCGCGGTGATGGCTGCCACCATCATGCAGGTGCTCGACACCACCATCGTCAATGTCGCCTTGCCCGACATGGCAGGACAGCTCAATGCCACGCCGGACAACATCAGCTGGGTACTGACCTCATACCTGATCGCCTCCGCGATCTTCATGCCTTTGACCGGCTATCTGACAGACCGCATGGGACAGCATCGCTATCTCTTGATCAGCATCGCGGGATTTGTCATCACGTCCGCACTGTGCGGCATGGCCGGCTCGCTCTTTCAGATGGTGCTGTTCCGCTTCCTGCAGGGAATATTCGGCGCATCCCTCGTACCCTTGTCGCAATCCATCATGCTGCAGGTATTTCCCGGCGAACAGCGCGGCAAGGCGATGGCGGTCTGGAGTATGGGTGTGATGGTCGCTCCGATACTGGGGCCTACGCTGGGCGGTTGGCTCACCGAAGTCGTCAGCTGGCGCTGGACTTTTTACATCAACCTTCCGGTCGGCATTCTGTCCTTCCTGTTTTCCATGCGCTACGTTCCCAACACCGCGGTGCGCGAACGGCGCATGGACTGGCTGGGTTTTTCATCGCTGGCATTGGCAATTGGTGCGCTGCAACTGGTGCTCGATCGCGGCAATCAGGACGACTGGTTCAGCTCAAAGATGCTGGCCATCGCAGCGTTCCTGGGCACGCTCGCGCTGATCTTTTTCTTCGTCCATAACCTGACCGGGAAACATCATCCGCTGTTCGATCTGCGCATCTTCAAGGACCGGAATTTTTTGTTCGCAAGCCTCATCATGACCACGATAGGCATCGGCTTTTTCGGCGGCATGCTGTTAAATTCGATTTTTCTGCAGGACTTTCTGGGCTACCCGACCTTCGAGGCCGGGCTTTACATGGCGCCGCGCGGCCTGGCCTCCTTTCTGGTGATGATCATCGTCGGAAAATTTTCGGGAAGGATAAAGCCGCGCATCTTCATCTTTGCCGGCATCATTTCGAGCATCGCGGGAAACTACCTGATGACGCTCTTCACGAGCGAGATCACGGCGCATGATCTGATCCTTCCGATGATGCTGCAAGGCCTGGGCATGGGGCTGATCTTCGTGCCGATTTCAACGCTTGCCTTCACGACGCTGCCCAAGGCCATTGCGGCCGAGGCTGCGGGCATTTACAGCCTGATTCGCGCATTAGGCTCTGCACTGGGCATTTCCATACTCACGACTTATTTTTCGCGCAACACCGAAGAGGCCTGGAGCCTGTTGCGTGGCGATGTGAATATCTACAGCAGCGCATTGCACGCCTATCTTTCTCCGCTGCATTTCGGCACGCAAACCCATCAGGGCGTTGCAATTGCCGCCGGCGCTGTTCTTCACGAGGCGCAGAATATCGGTTTCATCGCGAGCTTCTGGTTTGCCACTCTCAACTTCATCTTCATGCTGCCCCTGCTGTTGCTGGTGAGAACGCCCGCCACCCCTGCATCGCCCCCGCAAGTCAGCATGGAATAGCCAACATATTTGTCCTTTTCCAGTTGCAGTGTGTCCACAACTCCGCGCCCGGCATAATGAGGCGGAAGCCAGCAGCGTCATGTCCACCAACCCACACCCAAGCCCGTACAGCTTTTCGTGTTCAATGAATTCCATTACCTCGCCTGATTGCAGGTTTGTAAAAGTTGTTCAATGTCTGAAGCGGGGTGCATGCGATTTCAAGCATGACCATCGGGTGAGTTAACCCGATCTAGCGCGACCAGCTCAACCAATCAGGATTGGACGCAGATCAGCGGAAAATATTGGACGCTGTCTGACACTTCACGAGAGAGCGAAGGACTCTGCCTGGTTCTTCAGAAGCAGTTCAAAATTCTCTGCAGAAACAGGCGGCGAATAAAGGTAGCCCTGAGCAAAATCGCATCCCATCTGCAGCAGCAGATCCCGTTGCCTCTCCGTCTCGACCCCTTCTGCCACGACCTTCATCCCCAGCTTGTGGGCCATAACCACGATCGCCTCGCAAAGCGCAAGCTCGCTTGCTCCCGGTGCAAGATTCCTGACGAAAGACCGGTCGATCTTGAGAAAATCGATATCGAATTCCTTGAGGTAGGACAGCGAGGAATAACCCGTCCCGAAATCATCGATTGATACCTGGATGCCGTCGTCCCTGAATTTCAGCAGTTTCCTGTTGACTTGTGGTTCTGGGTCCAGCAGCAACCCCTCGGTGATCTCGACGCATACCGCCTGGCCGGGAACGCCAGCCATTATGAGATATTCGTTCCACATCAATGAATCCTTGCTGCGCATCTGCACAGGTGATTTGTTGATGCTGATTTGGAAGTCCTGGAATTCTTCTCTCCAGGATTTGCATTGTTCTATGGCTTTTTTGAAGACCCAGTCCCCGATAGGTACGATCAGCCCGGTTTCCTCTGCCAGCGGGATGAATTCGGCCGGACTGATCACCCCATGCCCGGGATGGAACCACCTTATCAATGCCTCCGCCTTGAATACCTCTCCAGTTTTCATATCCACGATCGGCTGGTAAAAGACGGAGAATTGGCCGAGGCTCAGCGCAAGACGCATATCGTTGGCAAGGCGCAGCCGCTTTTGCGCCACCTCCTGCATTTCCCTCGTGAAATATCTGAAACGGTTGCGTCCGGCATTCTTTGCCGCATACATGGCCTGATCCGCGCCCTTGAAGATGTCATCCATTTTCAGCGAATCGTCCGGATAGATCGAGATGCCGATACTTGCGGAAATAAACGCATCTTCCCCCGTCAGCACGAAAGGTTCGGTCAACCTGTCAATGATGTTCTGTGCTATCCGGTCGACGCCTGACAAGTCCTCGAGGTCCGTCAAGATCACGACAAACTCATCCCCACCCAGGCGGGCAACGGTATCCGACTCACGCACAGAATCGAAGATGCGGCGGGCTGCTTCCACCAGCAACATGTCGCCTTTGTCGTGACCCAGGGTATCATTGATCTCCTTGAAGCGGTCAAGGTCGATCAGCAAAAGGGCGAGCTTTCTGCCATTACGATGGCTTTTCCTGGTCTCAAGTTCGAACCGGTCGTAGAACATCTGGCGGTTTGGCAAACCGGTCAACTGATCATAATTGGCCTGCCGCAAGATCAACTCGTCGGATTTCTTTTTCTCCGTGATATCGGACATCAGTGCGACATACCGATATACCTCCCCCGCATCATTCCTGATGGCATTGATGCTCAGCTGCATGGCGCGCATTTCCCCATCCTTGCGCCTGTCCCACACGACTCCACGCCAATAGCCGTCAAGATTTATGCAGCGCCACATGGACTGATAGAAGTCCTTTTCATGATGGCCGGATGCAAAAATATTGGGATTTCTTCCCTTTACATCTTCAAGCCTGTAACCCGTGATGTCCGTAAAGGCTGGATTGATTGCAATGATGCAGTTCTCGGCATCTGTCACGAGCATCGCTTCTCTGGAGTTCTGGTAAACCAGCGATGCGAGCTGCATGGCCTCTTCGGCCTCCTTGCGACTGGTCATATCCGTGATGAAGGCAAAAAATGCTCTTTCCCCTTCAGTGCAGGAAACCGACACCCGAACCGGGAAAATGCTTCCATCCTTTTTCCTGTGTCTTGTCTCAAAGTTCTCATGCTTCCCATTTCGGATAATGCTCTCGATCTTTGCAGACACAAGCTCCCTGTCATGATCTGCGTCAAGATCATAGACATGTTTTTTCAGGAGTTCCCCTCGCATGAAGCCAGACAGACGAACATAACTGTCATTGACTTCCAGGAGCTTCCCAAGCTTATCGAACATCAAAAAGCCATCCGCTGAAGTTTCAATCGCCATGCGATAGTGATATTCCTTTTCCAATACTGCAGCCTCAGCCAGTTCGCGTTCATGTATATCCTGCTGCAGCAGGCGATTCGCATTCTGCAATTCCTCGGTCTGTTTCCGGACCTCAGACTCCAGCAATTCCCTGTGTCCCTTGATGGATTGCGCCATGCTCGAGAATGAGCCAGA
>JAJXWG010000124.1 GCA_021781695.1 Pseudomonadota bacterium | reverse complement strand
GCAGGAAGAGTGCTACCAGCTGGGTCGTGAAGGCCTTGGTCGAGGCAACACCGATTTCCGGACCTGCACGCGTCAAAAAACGCAGCTTCGACTGTCTGACCAATGCGCTCTCCGGCACATTGCATATCGCGAGCGAGTATAAGTGGCCTAGTGACTTGGCATGACTCAGGGCCGCCTGCGTGTCGGCGGTTTCACCCGACTGGGACAGCACGACCACCAATGCTCTCGGATTCGGCACGCTGACGCGGTAGCGGTATTCGCTGGCGATTTCAACCGTGCATTGCACGCCGGCAATCTCTTCCAGCCAGTATTGTGCAACCAGTCCGGCGTGATAGCTCGTGCCGCAGGCCAGTATCAGCAGGCTGTCGATATTTGCAAAGGAGGCCTCGGCTTCCGCCCCGAAAATCCCCGGCATGATGGACTGGCTGTTGCACGCCGACTCCAGCGTGTTTGAAATGGCTACTGGCTGTTCGTGGATTTCCTTTTGCATGTAGTGGCGGTAATTCCCCAGCTGCACGCTTTCGTTGCTGATCTCGCTGACCTGTACAGGCCGGGTCGTCTCAACACCCGCCGCGTTGTAGATCTGATAGCCCTGCCGGCCTATTTCAACCACATCACCTTCCTCGAGATAAATCACCTTGTTGGTGACTGGAAGCAATGCCGAGACATCCGAGGCGATGAAATTTTCCCCTATGCCTATTCCCATCAGCAAAGGGCTGCCGCGGCGCGCGCAGACAAGCAAATCCGGATTGTCCGCCGCAATGACCCCTATCGCATAGGCACCCACGAGTTCCGTCAGTGCCGACTGCACGGCCTTTAGCAGCGGCATGCCGCTGACGTAATGGCTGTGCACCAGATGCGCGATCACCTCTGTATCTGTATCGGAAGTGAATTCGTAGCCTGCGCTGGCAAGCCTTTCCCGCAGGGTCTCATAATTCTCAATGATGCCGTTGTGGACGACGGCGATCAGATCTTTGCTCATGTGCGGATGCGCATTGCGCTCGCTGGGTATGCCATGGGTCGCCCAGCGCGTATGGGCGATGCCCAGCCTGCCTTCCGTGCCCGCGCTGATCTGGCTGAGTTCTGCAACTCGGCCCGTGCTGCGCAGGCGTTTCAGTCTTGCATTATCGACCACGACCAGTCCTGCCGAATCGTAACCGCGGTATTCAAGACGCTGCAATCCTTCGAGCAGAACGGGTACGACATTGCGTTGCGCTACGGCGCCTACGATTCCACACATAATTTGAACCCAGTCGTTAGTTAATATTATCTGCCGCCAGTGGCTGGCTACAGTTTTATACTTTTTTCACAGGACGCTGCCAGCCGTTAATGGTAGTCTGTTTACTTCTCGACAGGGTGAGCTCGCCTTCCGGCGTGTTGCGGGTTATCGTCGATCCTGCGCCTATCGTTGACCCTTTTGCAATTTTCACGGGTGCGACAAGCTGTGTGTCGGAACCGACGAAAACATCATCTTCGATGACTGTTCTGTGCTTGTTCGCACCATCATAATTGCAGGTGATCGTTCCTGCGCCGATATTCACCCTGCGGCCTATGCTCGTATCGCCGATATAGCTCAGATGATTTGCCTTGCTGGCCTGATTGATCTCGCTGTTCTTGACTTCGACGAAGTTGCCGATGTGCACTGCATCGTGCAGCAGAGTGCCCGGACGAAGCCTGGCATAGGGGCCGATCTGGCAGTCCGCCCCGACCACGCTGCTGTCGATATGGCTGTATGCGGCGATTTGCGTGCCATCTGCAATCATTGCATTTTTGATGATGCAGTATGCGCCGACCTTAACTTTGTTCCCCAGCGTCACATTGCCAATGAATATGCAGCCAACGTCGATTTCCACATCGCGCCCGCACTCAAGCCTGCCCCTGACATCCAGCCTGGCGGGATCAGCCAGCGTCACTCCTTGCGCCAGAAGACGCTTGGCTTCGACCTGCTGCCATGTTCTCTCAAGAACCGCCAGCTGGGATTTGCTGTTCACGCCGTGGATTTCCCATTCATGACCGGGCTGCACGGTTTGTACCGCAATTCCTTCATCGACTGCCATTCCGACCACATCGGTCAGGTAATATTCTCCCTGCGAATTGCTGTTTTTCAATTTGGACAGCCACCCTTTGAGCAGCCTGGTGGGTACTAACATTATTCCGGTATTGACTTCGTGGATTTCGCGCTGTTCTGCCGTCGCGTCTTTTTCCTCAACGATGGCGGTCACATCGCCTTCGCTGTTTCTGACGATCCGCCCATAACCTGACGGGTCGGCCAAATTCACGGTAAGCAAGGTCAGTGCGCCCTCCATTTTCTGCATCTGATGCAGGGTTGCAGGCTGGATCAGCGGCACATCGCCGTACAGCACAAGGGTATGTGTACCGTCCTCGATATGCGGCATCGCCTGCTGCACCGCATGCCCAGTTCCAAGCTGGGGCTCCTGAAGCACGCAGAGCGCATCGCTTCCTTGCAACGCGAGAGGCACCGCATCCCCGCCATGGCCATAAACCACGCATACCTTTTCCGCATTGAGCTGATGAGCGCAGTTCAAAACGCGCTGCAGCAAGGACATACCGGCCAGTTCATGCAGTACCTTGGGCTTATCCGAGTTCATCCTGGTGCCGCGGCCTGCTGCAAGAATAACGACGCTTAGCTCTATCATAATTTACCCTGAATATTTGGCATGATTATAAACATAAATGTGGCCAGACAACTGTTCAAGGCAGCAGATTTATCGCGTAGCGAAATTTCGGGCATAAAAAAAGCAGCCTAGGCTGCTTTTTTTATCGTTCTGCACTATCAGTGTCCGATCTGCTTTCTTATCTGCTGTATCGCACGAAGTTGGGCGATAGCCTGCAGCAGCTCCCCTTCAGCCTGTGCGTAATCAACATCGCCCGTGCGGTTCTTCAACTGCTCTTCCGCAGCCTGTTTCGCCGCAAGTGCGCGAGCCTCATCAAGGTCCTTGCCGCGAATGGCTGTATCCGAAAGTATCGTCACATGGCTGGGCTGAACTTCCAGCATGCCGCCGGATACATAAATCAGCTCTTCATCAGTCTGGTCAGGACGCTTGATGCGCACTGAGCCC
The DNA here is from genome assembly GCA_021781695.1 of Pseudomonadota bacterium. Taxonomy (GTDB): domain Bacteria; phylum Pseudomonadota; class Gammaproteobacteria; order Burkholderiales; family Gallionellaceae; genus Gallionella. The sequence continues at coordinate 2,450 of JAJXWG010000124.1, read as the reverse complement.
GGCTTGATGCGAGTGAGCAGGGGAGCATGCCTGGGATAGATACCAAGCTCCCCCATGATTCCCGGAATCACGACAGACTCGGCAAGCCCGGAAAATATCAACTCCTCAGCGCTTACAACGTCGACATGTACTGTCATAGCCATGATGTCACCCTTTATTGAAGTGTCTTGGCTTTTTCTACTGCTTCTTCTATGCCGCCAACCATATAGAATGCCTGCTCAGGCAGGTGATCGTACTCGCCGTCAACGATACCCTTGAACCCCTTGATAGTTTCCTTCAGCGTGACATACTTGCCGGGACTGCCGGTAAATACTTCCGCCACATGGAAGGGTTGCGACAGGAATCGCTGTATCTTGCGCGCACGCGCAACAGCCAACTTGTCTTCCGGCGCCAGTTCGTCCATGCCCAGAATCGCGATAATGTCGCGCAATTCCTTGTAGCGCTGGAGGGTCTGCTGGACACGGCGGGCGACGCTGTAATGCTCCTCGCCTACCACCAGAGGATCAAGCTGACGCGAAGATGAATCCAGAGGGTCAACCGCAGGATAAATACCCAGAGACGCGATATCGCGCGAAAGCACAACTGTCGAATCCAGATGCAGGAAGGTCGTCGCAGGTGCAGGGTCAGTCAGGTCGTCCGCCGGAACATATACTGCCTGTACCGATGTGATCGAACCCACCTTGGTCGACGTGATACGCTCCTGCAGACGGCCCATTTCTTCAGCCAGCGTAGGCTGATAACCCACTGCTGAAGGCATGCGGCCCAGCAGCGCGGAGACTTCGGTTCCGGCCAGCGTGTAGCGATAGATGTTGTCAACGAAGAACAGGATGTCGCGGCCCTCATCGCGGAATTTTTCAGCCATGGTAAGACCCGTCAACGCGACGCGCAAACGGTTTCCGGGCGGCTCGTTCATCTGACCGAACACCATGGAAACCTTGTCAAGCACATTTGAGTCTTTCATTTCATGGTAGAAGTCATTGCCTTCGCGGGTGCGCTCACCCACGCCTGCAAACACCGACAAACCACTGTGCTGTTTCGCGATATTGTTGATCAGCTCCATCATGTTCACGGTCTTGCCCACACCCGCACCGCCGAACAGACCCACTTTACCACCTTTGGCAAACGGACAAACCAGGTCGATCACCTTGATCCCGGTCTCCAGCAGATCGATGGAGGGCGAAAGTTCGTCGAACTTTGGCGCTTTTGCATGAATAGGACGGCGCTCTTCGCAGGCGATTTCACCCGCATCGTCAATGGGGCGGCCCAATACGTCCATGATGCGACCCAGCGTTCCTGCGCCTACAGGCACGGAAATCGGGTTATTGGTATTTACAACTGCCATGCCGCGCTGCAAACCATCCGATGTTCCCATCGCAATGGTGCGAACCACGCCATCGCCCAGCTGCTGCTGAACTTCAAAAGTCAGGCCCTCTTCCGCGATCGAACCTGCTGCAGCCTGCAGCGTCAGCGCATCGTAAACTTTTGGCATATGGTCGCGCGGAAACTCTATATCTACCACCGCACCAATGCACTGAACAATCTTACCTTGAGTCATTTGGATTTCCCCGTCTAAATTAATCTTGAGTTTTCGCCGTATCTAAACTTAGCCTACCGCCGCCGCGCCGCTCACAATCTCGGAAATCTCGCGGGTGATCGCAGCCTGGCGAGCCTTGTTGTATATCAGTTTGAGATCAGCGATGACGCTCTTGGCATTATCCGATGCGGCCTTCATAGCCACCATGCGCGAGCTCTGCTCAGAAGCCATGTTTTCAACAACTCCCTGATATACCAGAGATTCCACATAGCGTGTCAGCAACTCATCGACGATCACCTTTGCATCCGGTTCGTAGATGTAGTCCCAGCTTGCCTGATGATCTCCCAATTGCTCGCCTGTCAACGGCAGCAACTGTTCCATGCAAGGCTCCTGCTTCATGGTGTTTACAAAATGGTTGTAGCAGATGTGTATCGCATCGATTTCACCGGAGACATAAGCATCCAGCATGACCTTGACAGCTCCGATCAGGCTTTCATGGTGAGGCGCATCGCCCAGGCCAACCAGATGGGACTTGACTTCGGTTCCCATGCGATTCATAAAACCAAGGCCCTTGTTGCCGATCGCGCACACTGCTATGCCTTTCCCTTCTGCACTCCACGATTTCATTTTGCCAACAGCCAGACGAAACAGGTTGCTGTTCAGTCCGCCGCACAATCCCTTGTCCGATGTTATCAGAATCACACCGATTTTTTTGATCGTGTCGCGTTTAACCAGAAAAGCGTGCTTGTATTCGGCGCTTGCTCCTGACAGGTGAGCCGCCACTGCCCTGATTTTTTCAGCATAGGGGCGCGCTGCGCGCATGCGTTCCTGCGCGCGGCGCATCTTGGCCGCGGCAACCATTTCCATGGCGCGCGTAATCTTGCGTGTGTTTTCTACGCTTTTGATTTTCGTGCGG
>JAJXWG010000123.1 GCA_021781695.1 Pseudomonadota bacterium | reverse complement strand
AGCGTGGCTGACTTTTGCCTGTCCAGGTCGAGCATCGCGACGCGCTCCCCCTGGTTGGCAAAAAAACCTGCGATATTCACCGACAGCGTGGTCTTGCCGCTGCCGCCTTTCGGATTGGCTATCAATATGGTCTTCATCGTTGCGTTACAAAGAAGGCATCTTGGGTTAATCAGGGGGAAATGATAACATCGCCGCAATATTATTTGGAGAACACCATGGCAGGACACAGCAAATGGGCGAATATCCAGCACCGCAAGGGCAAGCAGGATGCCAAGCGCGGCAAGATATTCACCAGACTGATCAAGGAGATCACCGTGGCGGCGCGCATGGGCGGCGGCGACCCGGCGGGCAATCCGCGTCTGCGCCTTGCGATGGACAAGGCCTATGCCAACAACATGCCCAAGGACAACGTCGAGCGCGCGATCAAGCGCGGCAGCGGCGAGCTGGAAGGCGTGCAATACACCGAAATACGCTATGAGGGTTACGGCATCAACGGTGCAGCGGTGATGGTGGACTGCATGACGGACAACAAGACGCGCACCGTGGCCGATGTGCGTCATGCTTTCACCAAATACGGCGGCAACCTGGGCACGGACGGTTCGGTTGCATTCATGTTCAAGCATTGCGGGCAGATGATCTTCGCGCCGGGCACCGACGAGAACGGCCTGATGGAGGTTGCGCTCGACGCGGGCGCGGAAGATATAGTGACCAATGACGATGGCAGCATCGAGGTCATCACCGCACCCCATGATTTCATCTCCGTGAGGCAGGTGCTGGAGACTGCAGGCTACAAGCCTGAATTCGGCGAGGTAATCATGAAGCCTGCAAACGAGGTTATTTTCACGGGCGAGGATGGCGTGAAGATGCAGAAGCTGCTCGATGCGCTGGAAGACCTGGACGATGTGCAGGAGGTCTACTCCACGGCTGTCATAGAGGAATGAAGGCAGGATGCGGGATGCGGGATGCGGGATGCAAGCCAAAAACGGTGCGGCGGTTTTTACTGAGTCCTGAATTCAGAATCCTGGATCCTGGTTTATGAGAATCCTGGGAATTGATCCCGGTCTTCGCAGCACAGGCTTTGGCATCATAGATCAGGACGGTCAGCAGTTAAGCTATGTCGCCAGCGGCTGCATCAGGACGCTATCGGATGAATCGCTGCCCGGACGGCTGAAGGTCATCCTCGATTCGCTGGGCGTGGTGATTGCTCAACACAAGCCCGATCAGGTGGCGGTGGAAAAGGTGTTCGTCAATGTCAATCCCCAATCTACCTTGTTGCTCGGGCAGGCGCGGGGCGCTGCGATCTGCGCTGCGGTGCTGGCCGATCTTTCGGTGGGAGAATACACCGCGTTGCAGGTCAAGCAGTCTGTGGTCGGCAACGGGCATGCCGAAAAGGAGCAGGTGCAGCTGATGGTGCAGCGTCTGCTGAAGCTGTCCGGCACACCGAGTCCTGATGCGGCGGATGCGCTGGCCTGCGCAATCTGTCATGCACATGGCGGGCAGGGACTGGGTGCGTTGGCAACCAAAGGATTCCGGGTTCGCGGCGGGAGACTGGTCTGAGTTCCCGCGCAGGCGGGAATCCAGTAACGATAGAGGAATGTTTAAATGATCGGTCGCTTAACCGGAATATTGCTGGAAAAAAATCCACCCCAGATCCTGCTGGACGTGCTGGGCGTGGGATATGAAATCGACGTGCCGATGAGCACCTTCTATAACCTGCCGGCACTTCATGAAAAAGTCGTTCTGCACACGCAGCTGATCGTGCGCGAGGATGCGCATCTGCTCTACGGTTTCGGTACCAACGACGAGCGCATCGCATTCCGTCAGCTGCTGAAGATCAGCGGTGTGGGCCCGAAGCTTGCACTCTCGGTGCTGTCGGGCTTGAGTCTGAACGATCTTGCCGACGCGGTCGCGAACAAGGAAGCAGGCAGGCTGGTAAAAATTCCCGGTGTGGGCAAGAAGACGGCCGAGCGCCTGCTGCTGGAGTTGCAGGGCAAGTTTGCGGCAACGGGTACGACTTCTGCGACTCAGGGTATGACAGGCAGTCCTGCCGGAAACGACATCATCAACGCGTTGCAGGCGCTTGGTTATAACGAGAAGGAAGCCGACTGGGCTGCCAAACAGTTACCCAAAGAAGTTGGCGTTTCGGATGGCATAAGGCAGTCGCTCAAGTTATTATCCAAGGCATGATACACAGCGACAACCTCACTGCCGAACCCCGACTGACCGCGCCTGCCGTTGCATCCCGCCAGGAGGAGGCGCTGGAGCGCGCGCTGCGCCCCAAACAGCTTGAAGAATATGTCGGCCAGGAAAAAATACGCGAACAGCTGGAAATCTTCATACAGGCAGCAAAGCAGCGCCATGAGCCGCTCGATCATGTGCTGCTGTTCGGTCCGCCCGGTCTTGGCAAGACCACGCTGGCACAGATCATCGCGCGCGAGATGGGCGTGAACCTGCGTCACACCTCGGGCCCAGTGCTGGAAAGGGCCGGAGATCTTGCCGCGTTGCTTACCAATCTTGAACCGAACGACGTGCTGTTCATCGACGAAATCCATCGCCTGTCCCCAGTGGTCGAAGAGATACTCTATCCCGCGCTTGAGGACTATCAGATCGACATCATGATAGGAGAAGGGCCTGCCGCGCGTTCGGTGAAGCTGGACCTGCCGCCTTTCACGCTGGTGGGCGCGACCACAAGAGCGGGCATGCTGACCAATCCGCTGCGAGACCGATTCGGCATCGTGTCCCGCCTTGAATTCTATACGCCCGGAGAATTGCAGCGCATCGTGATGCGCTCTTCAAAGTTGCTTGAAATGAATCTGTCGCATGACGGCGCAATGGAAATAGCAAAACGTTCACGCGGCACGCCGCGTATCGCTAACCGTCTTTTGCGCCGGGTGCGCGATTACGCCGATGTGAAGGCAAAAGGGGATGCGACACGAACAGTTGCGGATGCGGCGCTCACGATGCTGGATGTGGACAAGGAAGGCCTCGACCTGATGGACAGGAAGCTGCTTTTGACCATCATCGAAAAATTTTCAGGCGGTCCGGTGGGTGTGGACAACCTGGCTTCTGCGATAGGCGAGGAGCGCGACACCATAGAAGATGTGATCGAGCCTTATCTCATCCAGCAGGGTTATCTGCAGCGCACGCCGCGCGGCAGGACAGTGACCGCGAATGCGTACCTGCATTTTGGTCTGACCGTGGCGAGCCATCTGGGCAGCGGGGATTTGCTCGATGAATGAACTTTTCAGCTGGCCAATCCGCGTGTATTTCCAGGATACGGACGCAGGTGGCGTGGTTTATCATGCAAGCTATGTGAACTTTATGGAGCGCGCGCGGACTGAGTGGCTGCGCGCGCACGGTTACAGCAACGCAGACCTGCTGCGCGAATTCGGCGTGATGTTCGTGGTGCGCTCGCTGAAGCTGGATTACTTAAGGCCCGCGCTGCTCGACGACATGCTTGAAGTGACCGCAGAAGTTGCGGACATCGGGCGCTCGCGATTGACGCTGCTGCAAACGGTCAGGCGCGAAGAAGAATTGCTGACGACAGGGGAAGTGCATCTGGTGTGCGTCTCAAAGGATGCCTTCAAGCCGGTCGCAGTGCCGGAGGCGCTGCGCTCAACGATGCTGCACCGGGCCAGGATATAATTTACGAAAGGTTGCTAATGGAAGTCACACAGGATTTGTCGTTTTTTCATCTGATCAGCACGGCCAGCGTGCTGGTGCAACTGGTGCTGGGGCTCCTGCTTCTGGTGTCGATGATGTCGTGGTGGTATATCTTTCTGAAACTTTTTGCGATACGCCGTGAGACGAAACTGACGCGCGAATTCGAAGAGTCCTTCTGGCGCAATCCGAATCTCAATGACGTTTACCGCGCGGTCAATAATCCTTCGAGATCGGACCAGGGTGCGCTGGAACGCATCTTTGCCGCAGGGTTTGTCGAATTCGTGAAGCTCAAGAAACAGCATGGCGTTGACAGCAGTGCGGTGATGGAAGGCACGCGCCGCGCGATGCGCGCGACCTACCAGCGCGAGATGGACAGGCTGGAAGCGCATCTGGCGTTTCTGGCATCGGTGGGTTCGGTGAGTCCCTATGTCGGACTTTTCGGCACGGTATGGGGCATCATGAACGCTTTCCGTGGTCTTGCAAACGTGGGCCAGGCAACCCTGGCCCATGTCGCGCCCGGCATAGCCGAGGCGCTGGTCGCAACCGCGATGGGCCTGTTTGCGGCGATACCGGCGGTGGTGGCCTACAATCGCTATGCGCATGCGATCGACAGGCTTTCGACGCGCTTCGAGAGCTTCACCGAAGAGTTCTCCAATGTGTTGCAGCGCCAGCCATGAGAAATACCTCTGAAAACCTGCTGTGCGGGCGACTGGCTTCGTTGCATGTTGCTCGCTCTGTCGCCTACCGATATGGTATGTCTCGATCGCTGCGCGTCTTGCGCCTTGCCAGTCACCCCGCTCGTTACGGTTTTGAGAGGCATTTATGAGATCGTCGCTGCGCAAAAAGAACCGCCTGATGAACGACATCAACGTCGTGCCTTACATCGACGTGATGCTGGTGCTGCTGGTGATCTTCATGGTGGCCGCCCCGATGATGAATCCGGGACAGATCGATCTGCCGCAGGTGGGCAAATCGTCCGTGCCCTCCCCTGCACCGCTGGAAGTCATCATCAAAAAAGACGGCTCGCTGTCCTTGCGCGATCATGCAAAGGGCGATGTGGAAGCTGCCGTATCCAGAGATGAGCTGGTTTCCATTCTGAAGGCCAGGCAGGACATGCAGACCGATCAGGCCGTGGTGATTTCCGCCGACAGGAACGTGCGCTACGAGGAAGTCATCAACGTGATGGACGTGCTTCAGCAGCAGCACATCAAAAAAGTGGGCCTGCTGACACAAGCCAAGAAATGAATACGGCAGTCTATCATGAGCCCTACAAGCTGCCGGCAGGCATACTGGCGGTGCTTGTGCATGTGGCATTTTTTTCTTTTCTGTATTTTGGCCTTGCATGGCAGACCAGGCCGCAGGCGCAGTCCGCGATGAGCGTGGAACTGTGGCAGAATCTGCCTACAGCCAAACTTGGCTCAGCTCCCCCTCCTCCACCTCGTCCTGTCGTGAAGCCGGTAGAAACGCCACCCGAGCCAGCGCAGGAGAGGGTCAAGCCGGACATTGCGCTCCCTGAAAAGAAGCCGAAGCCTGAAGCCGTCAAGCCGAAGCCTGAGGTCAAGCCCAAGCCCGAATCCAAGTCCGAGCCAAAGTCCAGGGCCAAACCTGAATCCAGGCAGGTGAAGAAGCTCTCTGCCAAGGAGGAGGCGCAGCTCTGGGAAAACGCGCAACCCGGCCGCTCCTCTCCCTCTCGGTCGAATGCGCAGACGGAGCAGGAGGCGGCAACAGGCAAAATAGTGGACGAATACACCGCTAAAATTGCTAGCAAGATACGCCGCAATATCGTGATGCCGCCTAACGTTGCGCCTGATGCGCAAGCGGAGTTTATGGTGACGCTCTTGCCGGGCGGCTCGGTGCTGAACGCCAGGCTTGTCAAATCCAGCGGCAATG
>JAJXWG010000122.1 GCA_021781695.1 Pseudomonadota bacterium | reverse complement strand
TTTCAGCCTCGCGCTGTTCGACGAGTCATGGCATCAGGGGGTGATCGGCATACTCGCCTCGCGCCTCAAGGACAAGTTTCACAGGCCGGTGATCGCGTTTGCAGAAGCATCTGACGGAGAACTCAAGGGTTCAGGCCGCTCCATCGCCGGGTTGCATCTGCGCGATGCGCTCGATCTTTTAAGCAAACGCCACACGAAACTCATCAGAAAGTTCGGCGGCCATGCGGCAGCGGCGGGCCTCTCCATCGCAAAAACCGACTTCTCCGAATTTTCTGCAGCCTTCGAAAAGGTCGCCCGCGAGTTGCTGAATCCCGAAGATTTATTGATGCGCATCGAAACAGATGGCACGCTCGATTCCGCAGCAATGACACTCGAGTCTGCGCAACAACTCGATGAACAGGTATGGGGACAGGGTTTTCCCGCACCCCAGTTCGACGATATCTTCAGCGTGCTAAGCCAGCGCATCGTCGGAGAAAAACACCTGAAACTGCGGTTAAGCAAAGATGATCGGCCTGTCGACGCGATGCTGTTCGGACAAAACGAACCGCTGCCTGAGCGTATCCATGCGATATACAGCCTTAACATCAACGAATACAATGGCAACCAGAGCCTGCAACTCATCATCAGACATTGGGAATGACTTCTGTCAGAACCGGTAACTTGCCCGCACGCCTACCTGGTTGACAGAAGGTTTCACAGGGCTAGTTACAGCCCCGCCAGTGGTCGTCACACCCGCAAGCCCTGTCAAGTCCCATTTTTGATCCACATGATAATCGACGCCGACGTGAAACCCGTCAGGCTTGTCGATGGGCGTGATCAGGACGCTCTCCGGAATGGGCAAGGGCAGACCTTTTCCGATGTCCAGACCGACGTCATCGGCAGCTTCCCCTCCCGTTTTCTTCTCTGTCTTCTCAACGGCATTGTGCGCATTGCCGGGTTTGACCGCATCGCTGCTTGCGGATTCTTTCAACAGCTTGTCTATCGGTATCATCTTTATCGTCATGTCTGTTTGCGCTGCCGGCGCCAGCGCCTTCCTGGGCTTTTGCTTAACTGCAACAACATGCTTATCCACTGACACGGCCTTTTGTGCATGCTGCACAGGATCGGGCTGCACAGGATTGGGCCGGACAATTTCATGCTCAGCATACGCGCCAGGCTGCACGACCTGCAAGGGAGGCGAAGCGAAGCCGCGCACAGCGCTCCATACCGCTGCTGCAGCAAGTATAGAAGCCGTCACATAGATAATTTTTCTCGATATGATCTTCACCCTCTTCCGACCGCCAAAATTGTGCAAAAGTTCACGGTTTGAAAAACGATCAAACGATACCATAATCGACGAGCGAACTGCCGGGAAACACCTTGTCCAGCTGCGCCCTGTCAAGCCCATACATGTGCGATAAAACATGCGACAGCACGGCAAGCACGCATGTCAGGCCAGCGCTTTGGCATTGGCTAACTGCCCTGTGTCATGTCGTTCCACATCATGATGACCAATGCCATCAACGCAGGTCCGACGAACAATCCAATCAGCCCGAACACTTCCACCCCGCCCAGAATGCCGAAAAGCACCCATAAAAAAGGCAGTTCGACAGAGCCGCCAATGATCTTGGGGCGCACCACATGGTCGCCGATAGACAGCACCAGCATGCCGAATATGAACACCCCCGCAGCCCCCGCCATATTGCCCTGGGCCAGCAGGATGAAAGACACGCCGGTAAAAATCAGCGGCGCAGCAAAGGGGATCATCGCCAGCGCGCCCGTCAACAAACCCAGGATCGCAGCATGCGGCGCGCCAGCGACACCATAGGAGATGCCGATGATCAACCCTTCTCCCAGGCCTACCAGCACCACACCGTTGACTGTCGCCCTGATTGCAATTGCTGCCTGCAGGCCGTATCTTTTGCCCGTTTCGCCTGCCAGCTTCTGAAGCAGTGTGAGCGTTTTTTTCGACAGCTCATCTCCTCCCTCGTACAGGAAAAAAAGCGTGGTGACGGTAAACACCAGGGTGATCAGGCGATGAGCCGCCTGCGTGCCCAGATTCTGAGCAACCGACTTTATCCATGCGCTGTCAAACCTGCCAAGAAACACAGAAAGGCTCGCCGGATCCGTCAGGTTTTCCGACCACCATCGGGAAGCCTGCTCTCCGAAGACAGGAACCGTGTGCAGCCATAAAGGTGCCGTTATTCCGGTCTTCTGAACCGCGATGATCCAGTGTGTCAGCGCGCCGATATCCGATGCGGCGCGAAACAGCGCATAGATGATCGGGAAAAACAACAGGATGGCCACCGTAGCTGTCATGATGGCAGCAACTCGCAAGTTGCCGCCTGTAACTGTTTGCGCGAGCCTGACGCGCAAAGGCCATGTGGCGATGGCGATGACTACAGCCCACAGCAATGCGGGAATAAACCCGTGCATCAGCCAGATTGCCGAAGCCAATATGATCATCGAAAAATAGGTTTTAAGCGTGTCCTGTGTCAGCATGTTAAGCGTGTCCTGTGTCAGCATGTCTGGCCTTGCCATTGTTCATCTGGAATGTAAGATGCATTGCCGCTTTGGCAACGAACTTGAATGGATTCGCACCAATCGCAGTAGAATACCATTATTCCCGCCTGTTGAACCATGCCCTGCAATGCCTTCATCGCGCATTCGGAAAAGCTTACGGGATCATTGAAAAAACGCCTTGCACTGTTCTAAATTCTGCGGATGATGCACAATAGACTCATGATTATGCAATCCGGTTGGGCTTTAAGAAAAGACACGCCAGGCTTGCATTCTTTAGGATGTATGAGAGCTTTTTGATTTTTGACATGAAAACTCATGAGCAATATAGACCCTTTGACCGGATTTCTTGATCGATTTGGTTGCCTGCACGAGGCTGAGCGTTTCACCGCGAATGCGGAAAACCATCATGAGCCCTTCGCAGTCATCTGGATCAATCTGGATCGCTTCAAAAAAATCAACGACTCTTTTGGCCATCCCGGTGGCGACGAGGTGATACAGAACCTTTCCGTGCGCTTTCGCGCCCGCGTGAGCGGCCGGGCAGAAATTGCACGCATGGGCGCGGATGAGTTCGTCTTTCTGGTTCCGCGGTGCGACTCTAACCAGGCGGAAAGTTTCGCGCGCGAGATGGCCAGCACAGTTGAAGAATTCATACCCTTGGGCAACCTGATTTTGTGCCCAACCGCCAGCATAGGCATCGCAATCTACGAGGCAGGAGAAGATTCATTGTCTTTGCTGGAGCGGGCGGATCGCGCCATGTTCCTTGCCAAAACGCGCGGAGGAAACAGCATCGTTTGTTCGGGAGACGATGCTGTTCATGGGCGCACGGGCATTACGCTTGCGCGGGAAGAGCTTTCCATCGAAAGTGCCCTGCATGCAGCACTTGGCACAGGCGGTTTGTCTTTGCATTACCAACCCATCCTGCTCACCAACGGCGAAGTCGATTCGGTCGAAGCGCTGATGCGTTGCTCGGCCAACGGGGATCATATCGTACCCGGAAAATTTATCCCCGTCGCGGAAAGGACGGGCATCATCGTGCGTCTCGGGGAATGGAGTCTGTTGCAGGGCGCACTGCAGGCGCGCGAACTTCAGAACGCGGGTTATCACATCAAGGTTTCCATCAATGTCTCGCGGGCCCAGCTGATCTCGACGAAATTTACCCACGCGCTGCATGCAGCGCTGATCTGCTCGAATGTCAAACCGGAACTGGTGGAACTGGAACTGACAGAATCCCTGTTCATGGATGTTGCCGATACGGTGCAGAAAAACCTGAAAAATATACTGACCACGGGAGTGAGCCTGTCCATAGACGACTTTGGCACCGGTTATTCCTGCCTTGCGAACCTGAAGGATATTCCCGCAAAAAAACTCAAACTGGACCGCGCCTTCATCACCGTATTGCCGGAAAATCGCCGCGCGCTGGCTGTGGTCAGAGCGATAATACAGCTTGCCCATGAACTGGGCATGATAGTCGTGGCTGAAGGCTGCGAAAGACAGGAAGAAATTGACGCGCTGCAGAATGCGGGGGTCGATGCCATCCAGGGGTTTTTCTATGCAAAACCCATGCCTGAAGAAGTACTGATCAACTGGCTGAAAACAAGGGACAAGAAATGACGGACACCCAGCAAGACACGACAGGCCTTGACAAGCTGATCGAACGGTCGCTCGTAGATATCGGCATTCCGCCTTGCCCGCTGATACTGGATCGCTTCATGACTGAAGCGCGCAAGGACGAACCCGATTTCAATCTCATGGCAAGCATCATCAGCAGCGATGTCGCCGTCTCGGCAGGTCTGATCAAAACCGCCAATTCTGCCTATTTCGGCATCCGTCAGCATGTGCGTTCCGTCAGCGAAGCGCTTGCAATGCTAGGCATGCAGACCGCAAGCCGCGCTGTGGCAGGCATCATACTGCGCAAAACTTTCCCTAATGTGAAGAATCTCGAGCGTTTCTGGGATACCTCGGCGCGCATCTCGCATTTGTCAGGCTGGCTCGCGCTGCATTTGCGCATCACAGGCTTGCACGCCGAAGACACCTATACCTTCGGGCTGTTCCGCGACTGCGGCATCCCCGTGCTGCTCGGCCGCTTCCCCGAGTATGAAAAAATTCAGCAATCCGCATGCAGCGATGCCAGCCACAGCTATACCGACGTAGAAAATGCAGCGCTGCCTACCAATCATGCGATGGTCGGATGCATACTGGCGCAGAACTGGTGGCTGCCTGACGAACTCTGTCTTGCCATCCGCAACCACCACAACCTGGCAGCACTCAAATCAGACAGGCTACCCATATTAAGCCGCAGGCTGATCGCGACAGCACAGCTTGCCGAATACATCGTCGCGCAACAGTTTAAACTCAGCCTGACCCAGGAATGGCCCAAGCTGGGCGCTGCCTGCCTGCACATACTTGGGCTGGATGAGGCCGAGCTGGAAGCGCTATGCGAAGAGGCCGCTTCCATCCCGACATCCGAATAACGGCTATTTGACCAAAGTATCTATGGTGATATTGATTCCCTTGGCACCCGGTTTGACGATGCCGGCCGTGCCTTCGATATCGCCTGGCTGCGCCACCGGCATCCCGGACTTGGAAATGCGCGCCAACACTACGACCTTGTCGAAACCCGACAGCTTCATCTGAGGTTGCATCGCCATGCCGTCATCCAGCGTGAAATCCATGGGTAAATCCTTGACCTGTTTGCGTATCACAGCCAGTGGCATCCTGGGTCCTTCAGCCGCACGAGCGAGGATGAACACGAAGTCATTCGGCGACGCTTTTACTTTCATCGCATCGCTAAGCGTAACGCGGCCGCTGATTGCCTTGGCAGGATCGGCCTTCGCAACTTGAGGTTCTGCCGGCAGCTTGGCCAGTTTCTCTCGGCCGCCTGGCTGCTTGGCAAGGAAGTCGCGCGCCTGTGCTACGCCGTCGCGTATCATCTGGAGTTGAGGAAAGTCGGGCGGCAACAGCGTGAGCAACTTTTGCCAATGCGTGATGGCCGCGACATAATCGCCTCGCTCCATGTCCGCGGATCCCGCCAGCGCCAGCGCGGTGGAATTTTCAGGATCAAGTTGCAGCGCCTTGTCCAG
>JAJXWG010000121.1 GCA_021781695.1 Pseudomonadota bacterium | reverse complement strand
CGGACAGCCTGGGACTGATTGTGAGATACGATCTTCTGGATGTAATACAGGGACGCTGCCAGCTTGTGGATGCGGTCATCAGCGCGAATGGGTATGCAATTTTACCCATGGCAAAACTGATGCGTGCGTTGCCAAAGTTGAATGCCTCCGAGCAGCAGCGGCTGGAAAGCATTTTGCTTGAAGCGGGGAGTGGGGTGGATGTGATGCTGGTCGATGCGGCGATGCTGGAAGAACCGAAGGCTGTCTCATCCGGTTTGGCATCAGGCGTCAGGCTGCTGGTGGTGATGGATGCGACCTCGAATGGCATCACACAGAGTTATGCGCTGATCAAGCGGCTTGCGCTGGAGAATGCCAGGCTGCGCTTCGAAATCGTGGTGAACAAGGTAGCCGATGAACAGACTGCAAGGCTGGTGTTCGGGAATATCGAAAAAGTGGCGAGAATGAAACTTGCTGCACGGCTTGAGTATCTGGGGTACATTCCCAAAGATGACAGATGGAAGCGTTCGACGCAATTGGGCCGGGCCGTGGTGGAGGCTTTCCCTGCTGCTGCTTCTGCCAAATCCTGCATGGCGCTGTCGCAAAGCGTGTTGAACATGACGATGCAGCAGGAGGGAATGCAAGGCGGTATCGCGCAAATGATGAAAAATCTGATCGGGCAGTTAAGGTGCCAGCAGCCGGCACAGTTGTGAGCTGCACTCATTTGCCGGACAATGCGTTCTGGATATAAATTGACCTACGATTTATGATTAACAGCTATGTATAACGCATCCGGATTGCAGGATAAAAATCAGTGCCTGCGGGATTATGCCCCGATGGTCAAGCGCCTGGCTCACCAAATGATGAGCAGGTTGCCCTATAGTGTGCAGATCGACGACATCATTCAGGCTGGCATGATGGGGTTGCTGGATGCGGCAAACCGTTACGACGAGATACACGGCGCCCAGTTTGAGACATATGCGACGCAGCGCATACGCGGAGCGATGCTGGATGAATTGCGCAGTGCGGACTGGTTGCCGCGCGGTTTGCGACGCGACATGCGACGCATCGAACTGTCGGTCAGCCGTTTGCAGCAAAAGTTGGGCCGTGCACCGAACGAAACCGAGATCGCCCGGGAGCTGGATGTCAGCCTTGTTGAATATCAACAGATGCTGCAGGAGGCGCGCGGCGCGCAACTGATCTACTATGAGGACTTTCAGGACGAAGATCACGATGATTTCTTCGAGCGATTCGAATTTTCCAACGATTGCGATCCCCAGGCCTTGCTCCAGGATGAGCGTTTCAAGGCTGAACTGGTTCGCGCAATCGATCTTTTGCCCGAACGCGAACGCATGCTGATGGGTATGATCTATGAGCAGGAAATGAATTTGCGCGAAGTCGGCGAGGTATTCGGTGTCAGCGAGTCACGCATTTCACAGTTGCACAGCCAGGCCGTGGCACGCTTGCGCGCAGCATTGAAAGGTTACTGATGGACAGATTGACCCTGTTGGGTTTGCTGGTGGCCTTGACTGGCATTTTGCTTTCGCAAGTCATAGAAGGGAGCAATCTTTCCATTCTGTTTCAGGGAACCGCGTTTCTGATCGTTTTTTTCGGCACACTGGGTGCGGTGATGGTGCAAAGCTCAAGAAAAGTTTTCCTGATGGCCGTCGAAATGACCAGCTGGGCATTCATCTCACCTAAGCTTTCTGGTCGGGAATCGATTGATCAATTGACGGCATGGGGGGCGCTTGCGCGCAAGGATGGGATGCTGGCGTTGGAGCAGCATATTCCGGATATCGCCGATCCTTTCCTGAGAAAGGGCGTGCAGCTGCTGGTGGATGGCCATAGCGCGGAGAAAATCCGCGAAGTGCTGGAAATCGACATCAACTCTTGGGAACAGCTGCGCTGGCAGTCGGCAAGGGTATGGGAGGCGGCGGCAGGCTATTCACCCACCATAGGCATTATCGGCGCTGTGCTGGGATTGATGCATGTGATGCAGAACCTGTCTGAGCCCAGCAAACTGGGCGGCGGGATTGCGGTCGCGTTTGTCGCAACCATTTACGGTGTGGCGTTTGCAAATCTTTTCTTCCTGCCGGTCGCCAACAAGCTGAAGGGCATCATCATGCAGCAGACGCAATTGCGCAGCATGATACTCGATGGGCTGGGCGCGATTGCAAACGGGGAGAATCCCCGCTATATCGAATTCAAATTGCAAAGCTATCTGGATCAATGATGGTGACCCGGCGCAAACGGGAAGAGCACGATAATCACGATCGCTGGTTGATCTCCTATGCTGACTTTGTCACGCTGCTGTTTGCATTTTTCGTGGTGATGTATGCGATTTCCTCGGTCAATGAGGAAAAATACAAAACCTTCAGCAATTCGCTGAGCGTTGCCTTCAGTCAGCACGCCAGCTCATCGCCTGCCAGTTCCAATCAACCGTCATTGAAGGCGTTGGTGAATACGCGGGATGCGCGTTTGGCAGCACAGCAGCGCAAGACAAGGGAGCAGATGAAGGCGGTGGACGAGAGTTTGCAAAAAGCGATGGGTCCGCAGATTGCCCAGGGCTTGGTCGGCGTACATCAAACCGAGCGCGGCGTGGAAATCGACATCCGTGCCAGCGCCCTTTTCGGTGAGGGCGATGACAAGTTGCAGGGCAATGCAAAGGAAACGCTGCAAAAACTTGCTGAGGTGTTGAGACAGGAGAATCGGTCCGTCGAAGTGGAAGGGCATACGGACAATGTGCCGATCAAGAATGCGCTGTTTCCATCCAACTGGGAATTGTCTTCGGGGCGCGCCGGCAGCGTGGTCAGGACACTGGCCGCATTTGGTGTTCCGGAAAAGCGCATGACGGCGGTGGGCATGGCGGCGAACCAGCCCATAGTGCCCAATGATACGCCAGAACATCGCGCTCAGAATAGACGTGTTTCAATTACGATACTGTCACCGCAGTTTGACCGGACCAATCAGAATTCTCAGGATTCCGCAGTGCCTGCGCGGGATACCGTCAATTAACCCTGGCCGAGCGATCTGCCGGTGCCTGTCGAAAAGCTGGTTTGTCCGTTTGGACCATACAGATTGGCCTGATTGACCGCGCGGCTCAATGCCCCGAGCAGTTGTTGATTGTGGCGCAGCTTTATCTGTATCAGTTCGCCATTGATGCGGTTTAATTCACTGGCCTGATCGGCAAGGGTGCGTATGTCCTGCCATAGTTTCAGGCCTTCTTTGCTGTTGAGTTTCAGCCAGTCAAGGATATGGGCGGCAGTAAGTTCGGGGATCAAGGCTTGCAGCAGGCCGTGGCGCGTTTGTGCAATCTGGTTGATGTTTGCAGCATGTGTCGATTTCTGTTCTGCGAGCGTGAACAGCGTATCGATGCTGTTTTCCATCAACATTCTCTGTTCCTGTTGCAGGAGGGCGACAAAATTTGAAAGGGCTGTGTGCTCCTCCGTCAGCGCAGCCAGGAGGTTTGCAAGCTGCGTCATGCCTGACTGTTTTTGATCAGGTCATGCACGGACTGAATCAGGCGATCTGCGACCATGCCCGAGTTGACCCTGAAGTTGCCATTGCTGATGGCCTGCTTTATCTGAGCAACCTTGTTTGCATCCACGACGGGCGTATTCGCCATGCTCGCCTGCATGCCGCCAAGCTGAGCCGCCGTCGAACCCAGTGAAACGCTGGTGCCGGACTGTTGCGGTGCCGGACTGCTTTTCGCTGCGCGCGCAGTTCCAATGTTAGGCACACCGGTGCCGGGTGTATTGGATGGCTTTTCGATTTTCATGATGAACCTCTTGCTCTGGCGATTATTCGGGGGGTTGCTAACTTTATCGGAAAGTATTGAGGAAACTTTAGCATTATTTGGAATTATTTGTTCAAACTTTTTTATTTGAACAGAGGCTGCCGAATAAGAGCCCATTTTGCGCGCTGTTCTCGACAACAGGAAGGGTGCGGTGTGTTAATCTTCGGGCTAAGGACTCGTGGAGAGAATATGTTGGAAACATTCGGGGAGACGCTGGATCCTGAAGACTGGCAGGGTTTTCGGCAGCAGAGCCATCGCATGCTCGATGACATGCTCGATTACACCGAGAAACTGCGCGAAAGAGCCGTCTGGCAAGCGATACCGCCCGAGATTCGGGGCGTATTTCAGCAGCCTGTGCCGAAAAAGTCCGGCGATCTGGCGGCAGCGCATGCGATTTTCATGCAGGATGTGCTTCCCTATGCGATAGGCAATGCGCATCCCGGTTTCATGGGCTGGGTGCATGGGGCTGGCACGCCGGTCGGCATGATGGCAGAGATGCTTGCGGCAGGGCTTAACGCCAATGTCGGGGGGCGCGAGCAGATTCCGGTGGAAGTCGAGCGGCAACTGTTGCGCTGGGTGCGCGAGTTGTTTGCATTTCCCGATACGGCCAGCGGCCTGTTTGTGACAGGCACTTCCATGGCCAACTTCATCAGCGTGCTGGTTGCACGCACAGCCCTGTTGGGCGTGGCTGTGCGGGAGACGGGCTTGCCTTCGGATCATGGCCTTGTCGTGTATGTCTCGTCCAGTGCGCATGTCAGCATCGCCCAGGCGCTGGATATGGCAGGTTTTGGAACTGCCGCTCTGCGCAAGGTGGCGCAAGATGAAAACTGCCGGATGGACGTGAATGCACTTGAAGCGGCGATTGAACAGGATAGGGCCGCAGGACTTAAGCCATTCATGATCGCAGCCACAGCAGGCACGGTGGATGTCGGCGCGATCGACCCGTTGAATGACATTGCCGATATCGCAAAACGCCATAGCCTGTGGCTGCATGTGGACGGTGCTTATGGCGCGCTGGGCATGTTGTCGGCGGATATCGCACCCTTGCTTAAAGGCATAGAGCGCGCCGATTCCATCGCCTTTGATTTCCACAAGTGGGGGCAGGTGCCCTACGATGCAGGGTTCGTGCTGGTGAAGGACGGCGAGCTGCACCGCAGCGCCTTCGCCTCGCCCGCTGCGTATTTGCAGCGCGGGATACGCGGCATGGCAGCCGGTTCTCCCTGGCCCTGCGATTTTGGCCCGGACCTGTCGCGGAGTTTCAAGGCGCTGAAGACCTGGTTCACGTTTATGGTGTATGGCACGGAAAAACTGGGGCGCGTGATTTCGAATACCTGCGAGCTGGCCCAGCACCTCAAGCAGCGCGTTGAAGCCGCTCCCATGCTGGAACTGTTGGCCCCGGTGGCGTTGAATATCGTGTGTTTCTGTTATCGCGGAAGCGATCAGATCAACGCGGATATTGTCGTGGCCCTTCAGGAGTCAGGCATTGCAGCGCCTTCAACCACGACGATCAAGGGACGGCTTGCGATACGTGCGGCTATTGTCAACCACCGCACCGAGCTTCGCGACATCGATGCATTGATCGATACGGTGCTTGATTTGGGAAAGAGGCTTGGGAAGACAGGTCAACTACCCCGCTCTGATCCCGCAATGGGCTTCCCTCGGAACTAAAGCAGCAAGCTGCTAAGTTCCTGAATGAAAGGGCGGAGCTTGGAAGGGCAGTAAGAAGCTTGGTTGACCAGCCTGAGTCACAGAACACCGTGACTACGTTGTAATAGAGTACAAGACCGACGTTGGGATGCTTCCTCAGTCCCAACC
>JAJXWG010000004.1 GCA_021781695.1 Pseudomonadota bacterium | reverse complement strand
CCGCTGCCGCTCTGCACCGTTCCGAGATCAACCGTGTCCTGTGCCAGGGACGCCTGCGCTACACTGATCAACGCACCGCTCAACATCAGCTGCGCGAGTTTTTTCATTTTGAAGCTGACTTGCATGTCTTTCTCCCGAGGTATTCAAACAGATCAAAGTCGGCTTCAAGCACAGTGCTCATGAGCCAGACTTTTCGTTCGAGGAGAATATTAAGAGAGACTTAAGTCAGCGTGAAATAAACATGAATTTTTTGTTACAAACCGTAAACAGCTTGATCTATAGTGCGTGAAGATCGAACGAGACCGTGACGATTAGGCCCTTTGCATCCTGCCTGTTGGCAAGTCTGACTTCCGCATTTTCCCGCCTTGCTATCGCATTCACTATAGCAAGCCCTATGCCGCTGCCTTCAGCCTTATTGTTGCCCGCGCGGAAAAATCGGTCAAACACACGCGGCAGAAGTTCCTCCGGAATTCCGCAGCCATTGTCGACAATGGAAACGGCCGCCCTGCTTCCAGAGACCTCAACAGCAACATCCACTTTTCCGCCGTCCTGGGTATAGTGGATTGCATTGTCCAGCAGATTGTCAAACAGGATGCGCAAATCATCCGCGTTTGCCGATATGCTTGCCTTGTCATCGCGCACCATGCCGAGGTCGATTCCTGATTTTTCAGCCACAGGAATCAAGGTGCTGATGCAATGTTTCACGAGCTCCCCCAAATCCAGTCTGCTCCTGATGGATTCGCTTTCCCCTTCGTAACGGGCCATTTTTAAAAGCTGCGCAACGATGTGGGAAGCACGCTGCATGCCGAATCTCAATTCATTGATGCGCACATTCATGTCTTCCGGTGACAGGCTTTGCGACAGATTGTCTATTTGCAGCTGAAGCGCTGCAAGAGGCGTGCGCAGTTCATGCGCTGCATCCAGTACAAAATGCCGCTGCGATTCCATCGATTCCTGTATGCGCAAAAGCAGGCTATTGATCTCGGTGATTAACGGCGCAGCTTCTGCTGGAATACCTTTGGCCGCAATCGGTGTCAGACTCCGCGCATCCCGCAAGGTTACAGCAAGCGTCACATCGGCAAGCGGTTTCAATATGCGCTTCACCCCGAAGGCGACCAGTACCCAGCATAATGGCAGCAATCCTGCTATCGGAAGCGATGCAAATAGGGCCGCATCGGACGCAATTGCGCGGCGCACTGCATCTGCCTGCGAAACCTGTACTGTTCGGTCGGGATATACGATGGTATATATGCGCCATTTTTCACCCTGATAGACTTGTTCCGAATATCCGCTTGCCTTGCCTACCGGGAGGTCGAAATCCGGACGTGATGAACGCACTGCTTCTTTTGGGAGGCTGACTTGTATTACAAATCCGTATTGTCTTTGCTGCTCGCTTTCACCGAGAAATCTGGTTTGCATCGCCGGCAGCTGCGAACCTTCATCCACGCTCCCTGCAACCAGGCGCAACTGGTGGTCAAGGAACACGCCGGCGCCTTTTTGCGCAAGCAAATAGGAAATACCGCCGGCTATCAATCCAACCAGTGTTAACAGTCCCACAGACCAAACGGTCAGTTGATTTCTTAAAGACTTCATCAAGTGTGCTTGA
This sequence comes from Pseudomonadota bacterium, assembly GCA_021781695.1. GTDB lineage: Bacteria > Pseudomonadota > Gammaproteobacteria > Burkholderiales > Gallionellaceae > Gallionella. Next base: position 24,977 of record JAJXWG010000004.1, on the reverse strand, counting down.
CGACCATCCAGCCGATGCCGCGCACGTTGCGGATAATCTCGCTATCGAATTTTTTGCGCAGCCCGTGTATCAGCACATCGACCACATTGCTGTCGACTTCATCTATCCATCCATACAGATGTTTTTCAAGCTGGCTGCGTGAAAGTATCATGCCCGGCTGCTTCAGGAATGCATTCATCAGCGCCAGCTCCTTGACCGAAAGTAACTGTGACACCCCACGGTAAGTAGCTTTGTAGCCGGCAATATCCAGCGTGATTTCGCCGTTGCTGATCGTGGTGTCATCATATTGCCAGCGAGATATTCTTCGAATTCTTGCCAACAACTCATTGAAACTGAAGGGTTTGATGAGATAATCATCCCCGCCCATGTCAAGACCCGCTTCAAGATCTTCTATTTGTTCTCTTGCAGTAATGATAAAAGTAGGTGTGCGATTGCCGCATTTACGCATCGCTTTCAGAATTTCCAGTCCTGTCTTTCCGGGTAGCCCCAGATCGAGCAACACCAGTGAGTAATTGCCGTTCTCAATGGCTTTCTGACCTTCATTGCCATCGCGGCTCCAGTCAACCGTCATGCCCGCATCGTTAAGTGCCCTGACCAGGCTCTGGCCCAGCATGGCATCATCTTCTACAAGCATTACGCTGTTCATGTCGAGTTAATTCTTGCAACGCGGGGCATTGAGTTATAGTGTATCTTTGAAAACTTTAACCTGAATTTATTACGTTAAGATGACAGGACACGCCAGAATTCTCGATGGGATATAGCTGATTCAGCCTTCATTCAAAAAAAATGGCCGCATAAAGCGGCCATTCTTTGAGTCAGTAATAACGTATTATTTGACGATAGCGTTCAGCTCACCCTTGGCGTAGCGGGCTGCCATGACTTCCAGCGAGAGCGGCTTGATCTTGCCCGCCTGACCTGCGCTGCCAAATGCTTCGTATCTTGCCTTGCAGATGGCTTTCATTGCCTTTGTGGTTTCCGCCAGGAATTTGCGCGGATCGAAATCCTTGGGGTTCTCTGCGAGATAACGGCGAGTAGCGCCTGTTGATGCCATGCGCAGGTCGGTGTCGATGTTCACCTTGCGGACACCGTGCTTGATGCCTTCTACGATCTCGGAGACAGGTACGCCATAGGTCTGTGGCATCGCGCCGCCAAACTTGTTGATGATCTCCAGCCACTCCTGAGGAACGGAAGAGGAGCCGTGCATCACCAGGTGCGTGTTGGGTATGCGCGCATGAATTTCCTTTATGCGGCTGATCGCCAGCGTCTCGCCTGTGGGCGGCTTGGTGAACTTGTATGCACCGTGCGAAGTGCCAATCGCGATGGCCAGCGCATCAACGCCGGTTTTGCGCACAAAATCGGCTGCCTCTTCAGGGTCAGTCAACAGCTGGTCGTGGCTCAGCACCCCTTCCGCACCGTGGCCGTCTTCCTTTTCGCCGTGACCGGATTCCAGCGAACCCAGGCAACCCAGCTCGCCTTCGACCGAAACGCCCACTGCATGGGACATTTCTACCACTTGGCGGGAAACGTTGACGTTGTATTCGAAGCTAGAAGGCGTCTTACCGTCAGTCATCAGCGAGCCGTCCATCATCACGCTGGAAAAACCGGACTTTATCGCGTTGATACAAACGGCGGGCGAAGCACCGTGATCCTGGTGCATCACGACAGGGATGTGAGGATACATCTCGACTGCAGCCTCGATCAGGTGGCGCAGGAAAGGCTCGCCTGCATATTTGCGCGCGCCAGCCGAACCCTGCATGATGACCGGGCTGTTGCATTCATCAGCCGCTTCCATGATGGCCTTGACCTGTTCCAGATTGTTCACGTTGAATGCGGGCAGACCATAGCCGTTTTCGGCTGCATGGTCGAGTAGTTGACGCAAAGATACTAATGCCATTTTTTTCTCCTGATTATCTAAATTACAAATCCATAAGCACCTGTCTGAAAGACAGTATAACGTTTAAATGCTGTTCTTGTGATGATCGCCTACCCTGACGATTTTCATGGTATTGGTATGACCAGATTTACCGACGGCTTCGCCTACAGTCACCACAACAAGATCACCGTCCTTGACATAACCCAGTTCAACCAGCTTCTGCTCCGCGTCTATCAGTTCCTGCGCAGGCTGATTGCCGCCTCTGCTCGGGAAATAGACCGGATGCACACCGCTGAACAGGGTGACCTTAGTCAGGGTTTGCTCGACCGGTGTGATCGCAAAAATGGGCACACCGGCATTCACGCGAGACATCCACAGAGCAGTCGATCCAGACTGCGTCAGCGCAACGATCGCCTTCACGTTGAAATGCGATGCGGCAAACAACGCAGACATCGCAATCGACTGGTCTATGCGGGTGAATTTTTGCCCCACGCCGCGACGGTCGATGTCACGATCTTCCGTATGGTGCTCCGCATTCAAACAGATGCGCGCCATTGCCTCTATGGTTTCCACTGGATAATCGCCGACAGCTGTCTCTGCAGAAAGCATGACCGCATCCGTGCCATCCAGCACCGCATTGGCCACGTCTGACACTTCTGCGCGCGTCGGAATTGGATTGTTGATCATCGATTCCATCATCTGCGTGGCCGTGATCACCAGGCGGTTTTTTGCCCTTGCCATCTTAATCATGCGCTTTTGCAAACCCGGCACCGCTGCATCCCCGACTTCAACGCTCAGGTCGCCGCGCGCAACCATTATCGCATCGGATGCATCTATGATATCCGCCAGCGCCGGAATTGCTTCCGCGCGTTCGATCTTGGCCATCAGCAGACTCTGTCCTCCTGCTTCATGCATCAGCTTGCGTGCAAAGCGCATGTCGTCGCCACTGCGGGGAAAGGAAATCGCCAGGTAATCAGCCTTGATCAGGGCCGCCGTCTTGATGTCTTCCATATCCTTTTCAGTCAGTGCGGGTGCAGTCAGGCCCCCCCCCTTGCGATTGATTCCTTTGTTGTTGGACAGCACACCGCCGCGCACGACTTTGCATATTACCTTGGATCCGTTTACTTCGACCACGTCGAATTCCAACATGCCATCGTTGAGCAGCAATACCGAGCCTGCGCAGACATCATTGGGCAATTCCTTGTAGTCCAAACCCACGCTTTGCTGATTACCCAGACTCTCCTGCGCCGCATCAAGCACAAAAGTATCACCCTTGTTCAGCGTGATCTTCTGGTTCTCAAATTTGCCGACGCGTATCTTGGGGCCCTGTAAATCCGCCAGGATGCCTACTGTACGGCCCACAGCCTTCGCTGCTGTACGCACAGTTTCAGCTCGATTCATATGGTCCTGAGCAGAGCCATGTGAAAAATTCATGCGCACCAGGTCGACGCCGGCCCGGATCATTTGTTCGAGCACTTTCTGATCGTTGGAGGCCGGCCCCAGTGTTGCTACAATTTTTGTTCTACGCAGCATGAGATTCCCGATTGATTATTTTTTTGCGCGCTCTTCAAGAATCGCTACCGCCGGCAAAGTCTTGCCTTCGAGGAATTCGAGGAATGCGCCGCCCGCTGTCGAAATATATGACACTTTGTCATAGATATCGTATTTCTGAATTGCCGCTATCGTGTCTCCGCCACCTGCCAGCGTAAAAGCCTTGGTCTCGGCGATCGCTTTAGCTATTGTCCTGGTACCCTCACCGAACTGGTCGAATTCAAATACGCCGACCGGACCGTTCCAGACCACTGTTCCGGCTTTCATGATGATGTCGGCAATTTCCTGCGCAGACTTGGGGCCGATATCAAAAATCATCTCGTCTTCAGCCACATCATCGGCCGACTTCAGAATGCCCGGAGTATTTTCATTGCCGGCAACAAAGGGAGCTTCCTTTCCCACCACCACATCTGTTGCGATGGGGATCATCGCACCGCGCGCGCTCATTTTCGCGATCAGCGCCTGCGCTGTTGGAACCAGATCGTTTTCGCACAGCGATTTTCCCACCGGATGGCCTGTCGCCTTCAGGAATGTGTTGGCAATACCTCCGCCAACCACCAGTTGTTCGCATTTTTCCGAGAGAGATTCCAGCACGGTCAGCTTGGTGGACACCTTTGATCCGCCAACGATGGCAACCATGGGGCGCGCCGGTTCAAGCAATGCCTTGGTCAGCGCATCCAGTTCTTCGGTGAGCAAAATGCCGGCAGCAGCTAAAGGCGCAAATTTCGCCACACCGTGAGTCGAAGCTTCTGCGCGGTGTGCCGTGCCGAATGCATCCATCACGAATACATCGCAAAGAGCCGCGTATTTTTTCGCAAGGTCGTCGGCGCTTTTCTTCTCTCCCTTGTTGAAGCGGCAATTTTCAAGCAGCACCAGCTCGCCCTCGGCAACGTCAAAACCACCGTCTATCCAGTCTCGAATCAGACGCACGGGCTTGCCCAGTTTGTTGGCGATCACATCTGCAACTGGCCTGAGAGAGTTTTCTTCTGAATACTCGCCTTCAACCGGACGCCCCAGGTGTGAAGTCACCATTACGCGCGCTCCCGATTTCAGCGCTGCATTGATCGTGGCCATCGAGGCAGTGATGCGCGCATCGGAGGTCACCTTGCCATCTTTGACTGGCACATTCAGGTCGGAACGGATCAAGACGCGCTTGCCCTTGAGATCCAGATCGGTCATTTTAATAACGGACATTGTTTTCCCTTTGAATCTAACTGTGAATCAAAAGGGCCGGCGCGATGCCAGCCCTTTGTGAGTTACGCAATATGACGAACCATGCGCATCAGGTTGCAGGTATAACCGTATTCGTTGTCATACCAGGCAACCACCTTGACGAAGGTTGGATCGAGTGCGATACCCGCTTCTGCGTCAAACACTGACGGGCAAGTGTAGCCACGGAAATCCGTGGAAACCACTTTTTCAGTCGTATAACCCAGCACGCCTTTCAGTGGACCCGCTTCCGAGGCCGCCTTCATTGCCTCGCAGATCTGGTCATACGTCGCCGCATTGTTCAACTCGCAAGTCAGGTCGACCACCGACACGTCGGAGGTTGGCACTCGGAAAGCCATGCCGGTCAGTTTCTTGTTCAGCGCCGGAATCACCACACCCACCGCTTTGGCAGCACCAGTCGACGATGGAATGATATTTTCCAGAATACCGCGGCCACCGCGCCAGTCTTTGTTGGAAGGACCGTCAACCGTCTTTTGTGTTGCTGTTGCCGCATGCACAGTCGTCATCAGACCGCGCTTGATGCCGAAGGTGTCATTCAGCACCTTGGCAACGGGCGCCAGCGCATTGGTGGTGCAGGAAGCTGCCGATACTATCGCCTCGCCCTTGTAGGTGTCGTGATTCACGCCGTACACGAACATCGGGGTGTCATCCTTGCTGGGAGCCGACTGGATAACCTTCTTGGCACCCGCGTTGATATGCGCCTGGCAGGACTCCTTGGTCAGGAAAAAACCCGTGCATTCGATCACGATATCCACGCCCGCCTCGTTCCACTTCAGGTTTGCAGGATCGCGTTCAGCAGTCAGGCGAATTTCCTTGCCATTGACCACCAGATTATTCCCTTTAACGCCAATATCCCCGTGGAAACGACCGTGAACCGAATCATATCTCAGCATGTACGCCAGATAATCCGGCTCCAGCAAGTCGTTGATCGCCACGACTTCGATTTCCGGAAAATCCTTCGCTGCTGCGCGGAAAACCATGCGGCCGATACGGCCAAAACCATTGATACCAACTTTAATTGCCATTTTTATCTCCCCGTCTTATTTTAAATTTAGATCTGCATTGTTATGCCTGAACTTTTTTTACCGTTTTGGTTCGGTATTGCTTAAAGCAATACCGAACCAAAACATCGTCAAACTATAAAACGCTCTTAACTTTCTTTGCGACGTTTTCAGCCGTGAAACCGAAGTGCTTGAACAACTCTGGTGCCGGGGCTGACTCGCCGAAGCAATCCATACCCACAACAGCTCCCTCAAGGCCGACGTATTTATACCAGCCACCTGTCACGCCCGCTTCAACTGCGACACGATTCACGCCGCGCGGCAACACGCTGTCCCTGTAAGCCTGGTCCTGCTTGTCGAAAACGGTCGTCGAGGGCATGGATACAACGCGCACGTTGATACCCTCTGCTGCAAGCATTTTTTGCGCATCCACCGCCAATGTCACCTCCGAACCTGTCGCAATGATCACCGCCTGAGGCTTGCCGCCAGCCGCTTCAGACAAGACATAAGCGCCCTTGCGAATGCTGGCGATCTGCTGAGCATCGCGTTTCTGGAATGCCAAGTTCTGGCGACTGAAGATCAAACTGGTCGGGCCCTCATTGCGTTCAACAGCCGCTACCCAGCACACGATGGATTCAACCGTGTCACATGGACGCCATACATCCATGTTCGGTATATGGCGCAGAGTAGCGGTTTGCTCAACGGGTTGGTGAGTCGGGCCATCTTCGCCCAGACCGATGGAGTCATGGGTGAACACAAAAATCACTCGCTGCTTCATCAGCGCTGCCATACGCAGTGCATTGCGCGCATATTCAGAGAACATCAGGAACGTTCCGCCAAAGGGCAGCAATCCGCCATGCAGCGCCATGCCGTTCATGATGTGCGACATGCCAAACTCGCGCACGCCATAGCTGATGTAGTTGCCCGTTGTCTTGCCGTGAACATGTTTGCAGCCTGTCCAATTGGTCAGGTTAGAACCCGTCAGGTCAGCAGAACCACCCAAGAATTCCGGCAGAACAGGTGCTAACACATTGATCGCGTTTTGAGAGGCTTTGCGGGTTGCAATGGTTTCTCCCTTTTCGTTGATTTGAGCAATTGCGGCAGCCGCATGCTGAGCCCAATTGGCAGGCAATTCGCCCTTGATGCGGCGCTCAAATTCGACAGCCTCAACAGGGTATGCTGCGCGATATTCGGCAAACTTGTTGTTCCACAACTTCTCCAACCCCGCGCCTCTTGTACGCGCATCCCATGCTTCATATACATGAGTAGGAATTTCAAAAGGAGGGTAGTTCCAGCCTATGTGCGCACGGGTTGCAGCCACTTCTGCATCGCCCAATGCAGCGCCATGCACATCGTGTGTGCCTTCCTTGTTTGGAGAGCCGGCACCGATGATGGTCTTGCAGCAGATCAGGGTCGGCTTGTCGGTCACAGCGTGGCCAGCGCGAATCGCCGCATCGATGGCAACAGGGTCGTGCCCCTGAACATCGGCAATCACATGCCAGCCATATGCCTCGAAACGTTTTGCAGTATCGTCGGTGAACCAGCCATTGGTATGGCCGTCGATCGAAATCTCATTGTCATCCCAGAAAGCCATCAGCTTGCCAAGGCCCCAGGTTCCGGCCAGCGCACAGGCCTCATGGGAAATGCCTTCCATCATGCAACCGTCGCCCATGAAAACATATGTGTGATGATCGACGATTTCATGGCCGGGCTTGTTGAATTCGGCCGCCAGCAATTTTTCCGCCATGGCCATGCCCACTGCATTGGTGATGCCCTGCCCCAAAGGTCCGCCGGTCGTTTCCACGCCGGGCGTATATCCGTATTCCGGATGCCCTGGCGTCTTGGAGTGCATCTGGCGGAAACGCTTCAATTCTTCGATCGGCAGATCATAGCCTGACAGATGCAGCAAAGCATAAACCAGCATCGAGCCGTGACCATTGGACATCATGAAGCGATCGCGATTGGGCCACTTCGGGTTAGCCGGATTATGACGCAAATGACGGTTCCACAATACGTCGGCAATTTCTGCCATACCCATAGGCGCCCCCGGATGGCCCGAGTTCGCTTTCTGCACAGCATCGACGGCCAGCATGCGAATTGCACCGGTTATGTCATTATATTTCGGTGGGGTAATGTTGCGATTTGCTGTCATTTACTGACTCCTTCTAACATCCTGAGGATGGGTTTATGTTTAATTCCAAATTTGCTAATTTCAAGATTATGCCGCACACCCTAGAATACATCAACCAGCTTTCCAACCTGAAAGGCCACGCTGAAACTATGGAAAACCCACTCATGCCTCGCTTTCAGACCCTTTTTTAGACACTTTTATGCCCAATTGTTTAAGTTTTCGGTAAAGATGCGTGCGCTCCAGCCCAATTTTCTCTGCCACTCGAGAAACATTGCCATCTTCTTTTTGCAGATGGTAATCAAAATATATCGCATCAAAATGCTCGCGAGCTTCGCGCAAAGGCAGATCCAAAGGCAACGTAAAATGCTTGGCAGCGCCATCAATCTCTACGATCAAGTTTTGCACTGCATCGACAACCGGCATTTGCGGCCTTGCCGCCCCCTCCTTGATCGCGTGCGCAATCGTAGCCAGCAACTTTTGCATCGATATCGGTTTTTCCAGAAAGTCTACCGCACCGATGCGTGTCGCCTCTACGGCTGTCTCTATCGTGCCGTGACCTGACATCATCACCACAGGCATGGTCAACAGATCCTGCTCAACCCATTCTTTCAGTAATGTCACGCCGTCAATATCCGGCATCCATATATCCAGCAGCACCAGATCCGGCTCATGCTCCTGTCTGAAGCGACGCGCCTGCTGCGCATTTTCGGCGAGCTCTACCTGATAGCCTTCATCAAACAGGATTTCAGCCAGCAATTCACGTATACCCACTTCATCATCCACCACCAAAATCTGCTTGCTCATTCTTCCAGCTCCTCGTTCAGCGGCAGGCTGAAACTTACACAGGCTCCGCCATTTACATGATTTTCTACGTTTATTTTTCCGCCATGCTCTTCGATGATCTTCTTTACTATCGCCAACCCTAAGCCTGTTCCCTTGGTTTTAGTCGTCATGTACGGCTCAAAAACCCGTGATAATGCGTTTTCTGAGAAACCGCTGCCATTGTCCAGCACGCGCACGTATATTTCGTCATTCAGATTTTCTGTGCTCAAGGTTATCCGGGGATTTGGCGACCCCTGCAATGCATCCTGTGCATTCTGCAGCAAATTGTGTAAAACCTGGCGCAATCTTGTCGCATCTCCGTTTATTTTGGCGTGGCCTGCCTGCAGCTGCAAAGTTATGGGGACAGCATTGGCCTCGTATAAGCCCAATACCTCCTTGACCAGCCGGTGTATGTCCAGGCTTGTCAGCCTCAAGACTGGCCCGCGCGCATAATCGGCAAAATCGCTCACCATGTTTTTCATCGCAGCCACCTGGCTCACAATGGTTTGCGTTGCCCGCTGCAAAAGCTTCGCATCAGATTCATCGAGCTTGCTGCTCAATTTGTATTGCAAACGTTCGGCAGACAGCTGTATCGGCGTAAGCGGATTCTTGATTTCATGCGCCAAGCGGCGAGCCACTTCACCCCAGGCAGACTGGCGTTCGGCTTGCAGCAGGTGGGTGATATCATCAAAAACCACGACAAAACCCGCCTCTGCACCCTGCGGCAGGCGCGTTCCTCGCATCAGCAAAATTTGTACGCCATTCTTGCTTAAACGCTCAATTTGACGCTGCCATTCACCATTGCTGGTATCAGCAAAAGCTGCCGTTATGGTCTGGCAAAAGGTATTCAACAGCGCATATTTCTCCGCAATGTTCTGCAAGGAAACACGCTGCATTTCCTGCAAGGGCACACCCAAAATTTGCTCAGCGCTGGTATTTCCCGAACGCAGACGAAATTCCCCATCCAGCGCCAGAACCCCCGAAGACAGATGCGTGAGTACGCTCTCCAGATACCCCTTGGACCTTTCAACTTCGCGTTGCTGCCGTTCGCTGACCCGTTTGGCATCCGCCAGCTGATGCGTCATTTGATTGAACAAACCCGTCAATGCCCCCAGTTCGTCGCTGCTGCGTATCGGATGCCTGCCGGTAAAATCTCCTTGTGCAACCGCACGCGTGCCCTCGGCCAGCGCCTCCAGAGATGACCCCAAGCGCTCGCTGATAAAAAACGCGACCGATATGGCCGTGAGCAAAACCACCAACAAAGACAACGTCAGCGTAATACCATACAAGCGCTTTAGTCCTACCCTGGAAAGCGTCAACTCCTGATAATCGCGGTAAACAGCCTGCACCGTTTCTGCGTCCGCTTCGACCTGCTTGGGCACAGCCTGGTTAAACTGCAAAATATAATTCGCACCTGTATAGCTATTTGCGCTGACCAGAACCAATACCCGCAAGACCATGGATTTGTTTGGAGATTCTTCAATGGCTGCATATTGTCCTTTTTCACGCACCTCCTGGATCAGCTTGTCATCCGGCACGTCGGGCAACAGCACATTATTGATTGCAGCAAAAGCGATCATCTTGCCGTGAATATCAAACAGTGTCGTTTCCTGGGCCGCCCCCTCGTCGATTAACTGAGTCAGCGCATTCTGAAACTGATTGGGATTCTTTTCTGAAAGCAATAGCGCAATAAACTGGGTTTTTTTTGTCAGGTCCTTCAGGCTGTTGTCCAGACTGCTCTTACCCAGGCTGAGCCCGCCCTCCAGCGCCTTTTCAACACGCACATCAAACCAGGACTCTATGCTCTTTGACAAGAAATTGACCGACACGGCATAAACCAGGATGCCCGGTAAAACGGCGATAAGCGTAAAAAACAGCACCAGCCTGAGCGTCAATTTGGCGCCAAATACCTTGTTCCTTAATTTCTCGCGCAGCCGCCAAACCTGAACGGCCACCAGGCCCAGCAATCCCGCAGCCAACAGCCCCATCAGCACAAGCAGGCTGTAGTAATTCATCGAGAATACTTCGGTATTCACACTGCTGCTGGACAACAGATACAGCAGACCCGTACCGGCAAAAACGCTTAGGATGATCAGGTATTTCAAACGCGGCTACTCCGTCTTCCCTGTGTCGCGCACAATGCCTTCAGGCGGGTGTATCGCCCAACGATACCAGCCCGAATCGAAATTCCAGTCTTTGCTGGTCAGAACATTTACCTGCATCAGTTTGGGAAGCTGTTTGGTATCTAGGCGCAATCTCACGGCTGCGGTATAACTGCTGCCCTTTTTTAACGAATCAACAGGGAAATAAGCCGAATTCTGCCGCTCCAGTATGCGCATCATTTCATCAAGACTCGTGAAATTCTGGAACAATGCGCCGCGTGAAATGCGGTATTGGCGGGTAAGTGCATTATAGGACAGCTTGATTACTTGATCGCTTTGAAAGACTTGCTCATCCAGCCAGTACCAGCGTGAGCGCGTCAGCGAAAACTCGCCCACAAAATAAAGCGGTACACCCAGAGACAAGGTTTGCTGAACCACGGAATTCAGGTTCACGTTGAAATTGGCCACGAGCTGATAACCTTCATCGGCCAACTTCAGCTCCGCCTTATTCACGCCGATGCCATCAGCGCTTGCACTTGCGGCTAACAGCCACAGGATTAGCCCCAGCAGGAATTTAAGCCGTTTTTTGCAACAAAGCATAGAAAAACCCATCATGCTGATCGTTCGGCAACAACTGACTCTCCGGCAAATCCACCTGTCGTGCTTCCGGATTCTTCGCCAGAAACCCGTTTACCACTTCCTGATTTTCCTGTCTGAATATCGAGCAGGTAGCGTAAAGCAGCAAGCCCTCCCGCGCCAAAATCCCCCACAAGGATTGCAGAATTTCTGCCTGCTGTATAGCGAAAGATGCGATATCCTCTTTCCTGCGTAGCCATTTTATATCCGGATGCCGGCGCACCACACCGCTGGCTGAACAGGGCACATCGGCCAATATACGATCAAACAGTTTGCCATCCCACCAATCTGCAGGACTGGCGGCATCACCAGTCAGCAACGTCGCGACCAAGCCCAGCCGCTGCAAGTTTTCTTTAACACGAAGCAGGCGCTTTTCATCTTTGTCCAGCGCCACAAGTTCGACATCTGCCAGTTCCAGGATATGCGCAGCCTTGCCACCCGGTGCGGCGCAGGCATCCAATACGCGCATGCCGCTCCGGACATCCAGCAGTTTCGCTGCAAACTGCGCACCTGCATCCTGCACTGACACCAAACCCTCAAAAAATCCGGGAAGCTTGTCTACGGGTAACGGTTTTTCCAGCTGCAGTGCATCTGGCCCGATCTGCCTTGCCAGGATACCCTGCTCAGACATCTGTGCTAGGTAAGCCGCCGTCGTTCCGAGCCGCCGGTTTACGCGCAGCGTCATTGGCGGATGCCCATTGCCCGCTTCAAGTATCAAAGCTGAAACTTCCTCATCGTACTGATTTCTTGTTTCGTCTATCCACCATTCAGGATGATTGTATCTACCCACCGGCGCAAGCGCTGCCTGCACCAGCAAATCGGGTGCACTTCTCAAAAAATTGCGCAATATTGCATTCACTAGCCCGCGTATTTTCGGATTCAAAGTGCCTGCAGAACGCACAGCGTGATCCACCACGGCATGCTGCGCTGCTCGGCTGTATTGCAGTTGATAGAGCGCGACAAGCAACAAATAGGTGATACGGCTGTCGGTCATAGGCTTGTGCAACAGCAAATCAAGCATGGAATTTAACTGGCCATAGAACCGCAATGTGCCATAGCTTAAGTCTTGCAGGGCAGCGCGCTGTGACGGCGTCCAGGCCGATTTTCTACGCAGCGATTCATCCAGCACCTGGTTGAGATTGCGCCCATCCACCAGCACCTGCTGAACGATTTGCGCCGCTGCCAATTGGATGTTGTTCATTCAAATTACCGAAAAATAATCGCCAACCCTTACAGGCATCGCCTGCATGAATTGCACGGCAGGCTGCGCCTTGCCGCCCGGTCGTTGCAAGACCTGCAGTTTCAGCGCGTCTTTGCCGCATGCGACCACAATGCCGCTCTTGTCTGCTGCAAGCACCTCTCCCGGTTTTCCTTGTTGGCCCGGGCACACCTCGGCCTGCCAAATCTTCAACACAACTTCGTTCAGTTTGGCCTGGCACACAGGATATGGGTTGTAGGCGCGCACCGCCCGCGCAATCCGAACCGCATCCTGCCGCCAGTCGACAATAGCTTCGCTCTTTTGCAGCTTAGCCGCATAACATGCGGCACCCTCGTCTTGTTCAACGGGAGTCAGCCGGTCGGCTGCCAATAACTGCAATGCCTCAAGGATGCTGTCAGCCCCAAGCGCCGCCAACCTGTCGTGCAGCGTCTGTGCATTGTCATCGGGTTCTATCGGGCAGGGTTTGCGCAGCAGCATGTTCCCCGTATCCAGCCCCTCGTCCATCTGCATGATGGTAATGCCTGTCTCGCGATCGCCTGCCAAAATTGCACGTTGTATCGGTGCCGCACCTCGCCAGCGCGGCAACAGTGAAGCATGAATGTTGAGGCAACCGTAACGCGGCATGTCCAGAATCGCCTTCGGCAAAATCAGGCCGTAGGCAGCCACCACCATCACATCGGCATCCAAGGCGGCAATTTCAAGCCGCGCCTGTTCGGTTTTCAGGCTTTCCGGCTGCCATACGGTTAAACCCTGCTGCAGCGCCAATTGTTTGACGGGGCTTGCATTAAGCTGCATGCCGCGCCCGGAAGGTCGATCTGGCTGGGTCAATACCCCAACGATCTGATGTTCGCCAATGAGAGCGCTCAAAGCGCTGGCCGCGAAATGCGGTGTACCCGCAAAAATGATTTTCATAAACGCTACAGCGCTTCGCGCCGCCGCTTTTTGAGCTTGGCGCGCAACCTTGTCTGTTTGAGCTGAGACAAATACTCAACAAAAACCTTGCCCTGCAGATGATCCATTTCATGCTGTATGCACACGGCCAGGAACCCTTCTGCCTCCAGAGTAAAGAGCTTTCCCGTTTCATCGAGCGCCTTGACCATGATCTTGCCTGAACGGCGCACCGTTTCATATATTCCCGGCACGGAAAGACAACCTTCCTCGCCAGCCTGTTCCCCGCTTGCGCTTAAGATTTCGGGATTGATGAACACCATCAGGTTGTCATGAGTCTCGGAAATATCCAGCACGATGATCCTCTCATGCACATCGACCTGGGTTGCCGCCAAGCCCACTCCTGGTGCGGCATACATAGTGTCGGCCATATCCCGCACCAGCTTGCGGATCACCTCATTGACCTCCACAACCTTTTTGGCGACTGTATGCAGACGCTCATCCGGGTACTGTAAAATTTGTAAGATTGCCATAAATGCTTGCTAATTTAGTAGACTGGATGCAGAATTTAGCGCGTCACGGTATGCCGTGCGCCTTTGTCACTGACTCTTTCGGAGTTTCCATGCGTAAGATTATATCGCTGTTTTGCTTTTTATTGCCTGTTCTGGCTTTTGCCGGTCAACCTGACAACACTGCACAGATACGCAGCGACGCACCCGACCAATATACGGTTGTGAAAGGCGACACGCTTTGGGACATCTCAGGCAAGTTTTTCAAAGATCCCTGGAAATGGCCGCACATCTGGGGCATGAATAAAGACGCGATAAAAAATCCTCATTGGATTTATCCAGGCCAGACCATTTTTCTGGATAGAGAGCATGGCACGCTAAGTATAGGCAAAAGCCTGAGTGACGGTGTGAATGCAGACAATGTAATCAAGCTGTCCCCGGAAATCATCTCCGAAAAAGGCCGGCAGGATGCCATTCCAAGTATTGCCTCCAAAGTCATTGAGCCATTCTTGAGCGAGCCCCTAGTTATTTCGAATGAATCGTTGGCAGGCTCGCCCAAGCTGGTTGGCGTACCCGATGAAAGGGTGATTGTCGGTCCGGGCGACGTCGTATACGCTACCGGACTATCAGAAAGCCAGGGCAAAGTATGGCAGGTTTTCCGTCCTGGCAAAACTTTTACCGATCCTGACACGAAGGAAGTTCTGGGCCGCGAAGCAGTCTATCTGGGCTCAATTAATGTCAACAAATTTGACCATGTCAGCACCGCCGTCGTGACCGATGCAAAACTGGAAATCAATGTTGGAGATCTGCTGGTACCTCCTTCTGCCCCAACCCCTCTGACTTACCTTCCCCGCGCACCTGAAAGGCAGATCAATGCCACCGTGATTTCCATTTATGGCGGCGTGACCCAGGCAGGGCAGGACAGCATCATCACGCTAAACAAAGGGGCAAGGGATGGCCTGCAAAACGGAAATGTGCTGGCAATATTCAGCAAAGGCCGCATTGTCAACGACGATGGCAAACCCTTGGCATTGCCGGATGTGCGCTCCGGTTTGATATTCGTATTTCGTGTATTTGACAAGGTATCCTATGCGCTCGTGATGAACACCCGCATGCCTGTACAACTCATGGACCGGGCGTCTACACCCTGATGCTTTTATAAAAGCCGCGCCTCACGCCCTTTTGGGAACACCGTGCGGAATTTCCTCAATACTGCCCGGTTTTCACGCAGTGCATGCATATTGATGAATCGCTCAAATCATGGTTAATACTCAGCCTGATACACGGCCTGGGAAACGAGCACGCGCGCAGTCTGTTAAAGGAATTCGGTTCTCCCGAAGCCGTCCTGGCGGCGACTGCAGACTCGCTAAAATCCATCGTCAAGCCCGATATTGCTGCTGCGATCCGCAAGGGCGCCAGTGACGAAGCGCTTTCTCCTGCACTGGCCTGGCTGGAAGATGAACAAAATCATGTAATCCCCCTGGGCGATGCGGATTATCCAAGGACGCTGCTCAACATCGCCGATCCCCCTCTTTTGCTCTATGTCAAAGGAAATATCGACTTATTGAATTCCACGGCCATCGCCATTGTAGGCAGCCGCCACGCCACGCCGCAGGGAATCAGCAATGCCGAGGAATTTTCAAGCGTATTGAGCAACGCTGGCTTTTGCATCATCAGCGGCATGGCGCATGGCATCGATGCTGCCGCCCATCGAGGCGCTTTGCGCGGGCAGGGTAGCAGCATCGCAGTAGTCGGCACCGGTCTTGACAAGGTTTATCCTGCCGCCAATCGTGACCTGGCTCATCAGCTTGCAAAACAGGGTGCGCTTGTATCGGAATTTCCGCTGGGCACGCCGCCCACAGGCTCGAACTTCCCGCGCCGCAATCGTCTCATCAGCGGCATGAGCATAGGGTGTCTGGTTGTAGAAGCCTCGCAGCAGAGCGGTTCGCTGATCACGGCAAGGCAGGCGATAGAGCAGGGGAGAGATGTGTTTGCCATTCCAGGTTCCATACACTCTCCGCAAAGCCGCGGCTGCCATAAACTGATCAAACAAGGAGCAAAGCTGGTCGAAACAGCCCAAGATATACTCGAGGAACTGGCAGGCCAAATTCCAGAAATCAAACCAGAATCCGCTCAAGATGATTCAACGCAACACGAAAACCTGCTTGATATGATCGGCTTTGACCCGGTGAGCATGGATACGCTCAGTCAGCGCACTGGCTTGACGGTTAGCCAGCTATCCGCCATGCTATTAACGCTCGAGCTCGAAGGCCGGGTCTCTGCGCTTCCCGGCGGACTGTACCAACGCATACACTAAACAGACGCAAAATTATGTTTGAAATCCTCATGTATTTATTTGAAAGCTATATCGATGCAGGGAGCTATCCTGCACCTGATAAGCTGTCGCGCAAACTTTCTGCCGCCGGCTTTGAAGGCGAGGATATAGACGAAGCCTTGACCTGGCTATCGGCTCTGCGTTTGCAGAACGCTGACAGCTATCCTGACATCCTGAATCATGCCGGGATGCGTTTATATGCCGAAATCGAGTTTGTTCGCCTCAGCGCGGAAGCAAGACAGTTTTTGCTCTTCGCCGAACAACAGGGGATGATCACAGCTGTCGAACGCGAGATCATCATCGACCGAGCGCTTGCCCTCCAGCAAAAAGACCTGGGACTTGATAAGCTCAAGCTTATCATGCTGATTGTGCTGTGGGATCGCCACCAGAATCTCAGCCCATTGTTGATCGAAGAATTGCTCGTCCCCCTACAATCCACCCAATTACATTGAACTGCATGGCAAATAATCTTTTGATCGTAGAATCTCCGGCCAAAGCCAAAACCCTGAAAAAATATCTGGGCAGTGGCTATGAAGTGCTTGCTTCTTACGGGCATGTGCGCGATCTTGTTCCCAAGAGCGGCGCGGTAAATACCGAAAACGGTTTTGCGATGAACTACGAAACCATAGCGCGCAACAGCAAGCACATGGATGCCATAGCCAAGGCTGCCGCAGCTGCCGACAACATTCTGCTGGCTCCCGATCCTGACCGCGAGGGTGAAGCCATCGCCTGGCATATCTCGGAGCTTCTCAAATCCAAGAGAGGCTTCAAGGGCAAGAACATGAAACGCGTGGTGTTCTACGAGATCACTCAGTCTGCGGTAAAGGAGGCAGTCGCCCATCCGAGGGAAATCGCCATGCCGCTGGTCAATGCTCAGCAGGCCCGGCGTGCGCTGGACTATCTTGTGGGTTTCAATTTGTCTCCTCTTTTATGGCGCAAGATCCGCCCCGGTCTATCTGCCGGCAGGGTGCAAAGCCCGGCTTTGCGCCTGATTGTCGAGCGCGAACAAGAAATCGAAGCCTTTACCAGCCAGGAATACTGGACTGTCCATCTGGACAGCCACAAGGATCAACAGCCTTTTTCCGCGCGCCTTTTCCAGTATCAGGGCAAAAAACTCGAACAGCTCAGCATCAAAAATCAGGCAGAATACGACGCCATCTTTGCAAAGCTTAACGACGCAAAGCTACCTCCCAAGGTCGTCCGCATCGAGAAAAAAGCCAAACAGCGTTATGCCGCAGCGCCCTTCACCACTTCGACTCTGCAACAGGAAGCCGTGCGCAAACTCGGCATGTCCACGGAGCGGGCCATGCGTACCGCGCAGACACTGTATGAAGGCGTCGACATCGGCGGGCAAACAGTCGGCCTGATTTCCTACATGCGTACCGACTCGGTATCCCTTGCAAAAGAAGCTGTTGCGGAAATTCGCGCCTACATCGGCGACAATTTTTCCAACGAATACCTGCCTGCCAGCCCGCCCGTTTTCAAGAGCAAAACCAAAAATGCGCAGGAATCCCACGAGGCGATACGCCCGACTTCGATTGCGCGCACACCCGACAGCCTGCGCGACCATCTCAGCGCAGACCAAGCACGGCTGTATGAAATGATCTGGAAGCGCACCCTGGCGTGCCAGATGACCGCAGCTCGTTTTGACACGGTCAGCGCAGACATCCGGTTGGGTGGAGATGACACGCTGTTCCGGGCCAACGGTCAGGTGTTGATTTTTCCCGGCTTCATGAGCGTATACATGGAAGATGTTGATGACGCGGAAGAAGAGCAGGGTGGCAAGCTGCCAACCCTGGTTGAAGGCGATATTTTGCCTGTCGACAAACTGTTCGGCGAACAACACTTTACCCAGCCGCCGCCGCGTTTCACGGAGGCGAGCCTGGTCAAGGCTCTGGAAGAATACGGCATCGGGCGTCCGTCAACCTACGCCACCATCATCTCCACGCTGCAAACCCGCGAATATGCCATTCTGGATAAGAAGCGCTTCATGCCGACCGATGTCGGCCGAGTCGTCACGCGTTTTCTCACCGATCATTTCACGCGCTATGTGGATTATAACTTCACTGCATCGCTGGAAGATGAACTCGATGATATCTCGGACGGAAAACGCGACTGGATAGGCGTGTTAGATGAGTTCTGGAGCGGATTTTCTGGCCTTATCAAGGAAAAAACCAATATTGAACGCCCCCAGGAATTACTCGACGAAGCCTGCCCCGAATGCGGCAAACCTCTGGCCAAAAAATTGAGCCGTTACGGCAGTTTTATCAGTTGCACCAACTATCCTGATTGCAAATACAAACGCAGTGTGGGCGGCGAAACACAGGCAGATGTGCGCGTTGAACTCGGCCTCCACCCCGACACAGCCCAGCCCGTATTGCTTTTGCGTGGCCCCTATGGCCACTATGTGCAGCTTGGCGAAGCGGTTGAAGGGGAAAAAACCAAACCCAAGCGCGTCTCATGGCCCAAGGATATGCCCTTGGATCAGGCTGATTTGGGCACCGCATTGAAACTGCTTTCCCTGCCGCGCGAACTGGGTTTACATCCTGAAAGCAAAAAGAAGGTCATCGTCAACATCGGCCGCTTCGGCCCTTACATTGGGCATGACGGCAAATTCAAATCTATTCCCCGATCGGACAGCATTTTTGACATCAGTCTTGAGCGCGCGGTAGAGCTGCTTGCACAGGCCAAAGATGGCAATGCTGTTTTGCGCACGCTGGGCGACCACCCCGATGACAAAGCTTCGGTAGAGATATGCAGCGGCCGCTACGGCCCTTATGTGCGTCACGGCAAGATCAATGCAACCCTCCCCAAGGATATCCCCGTCGATGAAGTCACGCTTGAAACAGCGCTGGAACTGCTCGCTGCCAAGGCAGCAAAGGGAGGAAGCAAGCCGGTAAAAAAGGCCACGAAGCCCAAGGCCGAGGCAAAGCCAAAAGCTGCAGCAAAGCCCAAGGCCGAGGCAAAACCCAAAACAGCGGCCAAACCAAAAGCCAAACCCAGAGCCTCGAAAAAATCCTGAGACTCCGATTAATTCAGCCGGAATTGCGATGACAACGACGACGTAAAAAACCGTATGAATCTTATTCTTCCGGCTTCTCTTCTTCCGCCTGTTGCTGCATCGCCCACATAAGCGCATATACCCCATTCTGTGCGAGCAATTCGGCATGTCTCCCGCGCTCGACGATACGCCCTGACTCGATCACCAGTATTTCGTCCGCTTCCACTACCGTAGACAAACGATGCGCGATAATGAGACTGGTGCGGCTTTTGGCGATTTCCAGCAGTTCGCCCTGAATGGCTTTTTCGGTTTTGGTGTCAAGCGCGGAAGTGGCTTCGTCGAGTATCAGTATGGCCGGATTCTTCAGCAGGGTTCTGGCGATCGCAACGCGCTGCTTTTCGCCGCCGGAAAGTTTAAGCCCTCTTTCGCCGACTATCGTCTCCCATCCTTGCGGCAGTGATTCGATGAACTTCAGGATATGCGCAGCACGGGCTGCATCAACTACTTCCTCGCGCGCGGCATCCGGCCTGCCATAGGCGATGTTGTAATAGATGCTGTCGTTGAACAGCACCGTATCCTGTGGCACCACGCCGATAGCTGATCTCAGGCTTTCCTGAGTAACGTCTCTTATATCCCGCCCATCTATCTTGATGCAGCCCTCGTTAACGTCATAAAAGCGGAACAGCAAGCGGGCCAGTGTGGACTTTCCTGCCCCGCTCGCACCAACTGCGGCCACGGTCTTGCCGGCTGGAACGGTGAAATCAACATCGCGCAGAATAGGACGATCGGGATTGTAGGAAAAACTGACATGCTCGAACCTGACTTCGCCTCCATGCACAGAAAGCTTCACGGCATCGGGCGCGTCTTCGATTTCCTTCGGGCGATGCAACAGGGTAAACATGCGCTCCACATCGGTGATGGATTCCTTGATCTGGCGGTACATCACCCCCAAAAATCCCAATGGCTGGAACATTTGCAACAGATAGGCATTGACCATCACAAGGTCACCCAGCGTCAGCGTGCCGCCAACCACACCTTTGGCCGCGCGCAAAACCATCAGCGTGACACCGATAGCGATTGTACCAGCCTGTGCAGCATTCAGAAATCCCAGTGAGCGCTGCGACTGCAATGCAGCGCGCTCCCATTCGGCCAAACTGTTGTCATAGCGATCAGCCTCATAACGCTCGTTGCCAAAATATTTTACCGTTTCATAGTTAAGCAGGCTGTCGATCGCGCGCCCATAAGCCTCGGAGTCCAGCGTGTTGGCGCGACGCACAAACTGCGTGCGCCAGTCAGTGATGGTGACAGTGAAAGCTACATATACAGCCAGCGTCAGCAGCGTGATCATGCCGAACACCCAATCTAACTTTACGAACAGGATGACCGCCACCATCAGTATTTCCAGCACGGTGGGCGTTATGCGAAACAGCAGAAATCCAACCAGACTGGAAATTGCTTTGGAGCCCCGTTCGATGTCGCGCGTGATGCCGCCTGTCTGTCGTTCCAGATGAAAACGCAACGACAGCGCATGCAAATGCTGAAATACCGCCATGCTGACCCTGCGCATCGCGCGCTGGGTGACCTTGGCAAACACCACATCTCGCAGGTCTGCAAATGTTGTACTGGAAAAGCGCAACAGCCCATAGGCGATGATGAGTGTCAATGGAAAAACCAGGCTGGCATGCGACATGTCCAGCGAGTCTATGATTTTTTTCAGCACCAGCGGCACTGAAACCGAGGCCAGCTTTGCGCCCAGCAACAGCGAGAGCGAGAGCAAGACCCGTCCGCGGAATTCCCACAGATAAGGGAACAAGCGGCTGATAGCGCGCAAATCCGTTTGCGCGATCTGTTCTGATGCGTTATCGGATGAATGAAATGAATGAGGTGACATTGAAGATCGGAGATCGTATAAACAAGCTGTGGATATTACCTGATGCAGGCCAATTGCCAATAGACCGATTGGTTGTTATATCAAAACAATTTTTACGATTGAATCTATACTGCTCTTGTCCGGACATCTGTATCTAAGATGTATCTCTGCGCTGTATAATAATGCATGAATTTATTTCATGTTATACGCGAATTTTTCAAGACGCGCACAGACAGCACAATGCTGGAAACGCCAATAATACGCGACTGGAAACGCAGAGTGGTGTTTTGGAGCGGTGCAATTAGCGTCGGCCTGGCCGCTATTTTTTTGGCGGTCGCCGCCGAATGGGCAAACAAGTTATTCCACAAGTTGCTGGCTGTTTCGCCTTATTTGCCGTTGCTGATTACCCCGCTCGGACTTGCATTGATCGCTCTTGCTACCCGCAAGGTTTTTCCCGGATCGCAGGGCAGCGGAATCCCCCAAACCATTGCTTCTCTAGACCCGAACAGCATCGTTCGGGAACGTGTGCTTTCCCTGCGCATTACAGTGGGTAAAATCATGCTCACTGTCTTTGGATTGTTATTTGGCGCATCCGTCGGGCGCGAAGGCCCCACTGTACAGATTGGCGCATCCATCATGCACAGCCTGGGCAGATTTGCGCGCTTTCCCAAACACGATGTTGAAAAAGGACTGATACTTGCCGGTGCGGCAGCGGGCGTTGCCGCCGCATTCAACACCCCGCTTGCAGGCATCGTATTCGCGATAGAAGAGATGAGCCGCTCCTTTGAAGAGCACAACAGTTCAACCATACTCATGACCGTGATCATCGCAGGTATCACCTCGATTGCCTTGCTCGGCAACTATTCCTATTTTGGCCATACTTCCGAAACATTGGCGTTCGGCAAGCAATGGAATGTTGTCATTGCATGCGGTGTGGCGGGAGGACTGCTGGGCGGCGCATTCAGCCGCTTTCTCGTCGAGGTCAACAAGGGTCTGGCTGGGAATATGGGCGCATGGATGAAGGCTAAGCCGATTGCATTTGCAGCGGTTTGCGGTCTGATCCTGGCGCTCATAGGTTTGGCTTCGAACAACACGTCCTACGGCAGCGGATACGACGAAGCAAAAACACTGCTTGATGGTAAAACTGTTTTGCCGGAAGCCTATGGCCTGCTGAAAATGATGGCAACAGCCGTTTCATATGTCAGCGGCATCCCCGGCGGAGTGATGGCACCCACGCTTTCAGCTGGGGCGGGATTTGGCGCCAATCTCGCTCATTTTTTTACCAGCGTCCCTGCCGGTGCAACCATCATACTCGGCATGGTTGCCTATTTTGCCGGCGTTACACAGGCGCCGATCACCGCATTCGTGATTATCATGGAAATGACAGACAACCATGAAATGCTGCTGCCGTTGATGTCTGCTGCGTTTATTGCCAACCTCTGTTCAAAGCTGGTCTGTCCTGCGCCCTTGTTTCACACGATGGCAGTAAATTTCATTTCCAGGCCATCGCCAGCTCCAAAAGCGGAAAAACCTGCCGAATAATTATCCAATCAGGTTGACGCTGACTGCTGACGTCGATTTGTCGATATCCAGCTGAATCACACAATACTCATTGATGCTGCTTGCAGGTGTTGGGTCATCCGCGCAATTGCACCCGGCTATCACTGTCTGAAAGAAAATACCGGCCCGAACCTGAACAGCCTCGGCTGTTTCAACCGCATTGATATTCATAACGGTGATTGGCTCATCGATGACATAATTGCCCATGGATATCGCTTTTTGCAAGGGCAGCTGATCAATGCTAAGCTGCATCAACTCTTGCCTGAAGACATCGTCAAAGTCGGAAGTTCCCCAGGCATGCAAGGCACTGCTTAATCGTATCATGGCTATTCCTTGGGCCAGTAAGCAGTGGCAATGCCCTCGCCCAAATCAGCCTCTATCAAACGTCGGCGCACTTCCAGCAGCCGGGCTATCAGTGCCGGCTCAACTGCTGCATAAGCCTCTGCATTCGGATCACGGTTCACCACCACGCCCAGTAATTCAGTGATCGCATTGCCGATGGAGTTCTGGCTGATGGTGACGATAAGCTTGCCCGCATCGTTGCGGTAAATCAGCTGCTTGAATGCGGGCTGCCAGCGTATTGCACTCGCATATTTTGCATCCATGATGCAATGATCGCGCACTTTTTTTGCTGTTTTCATGAAATCGTTATTGAACAACAAAACACTCTCCACCTGTTCGGAAAAATATACATCCTGCAAGATGGGCGCATTGCGCGTCGATACTTGTGAAAAAAAACTGCGGTAAAAATCAATGAAGCCTTTGAGAATCTCGTCATATTCCCGCCAGAAATGCACATTTTTAAGGGCTGCCTCTCCGCCTTGAATTTCCCAACTGGGCAACCCCTGGGGATAGCCCGTCAACCGGATGCGCGCATCGCTCTCACTGGCAGGTTTAAGTATCTTGAGGCTCAAAGCGCGGTCAAAAAACTCGCGATATACATCGCGCATGTAGGCCTGAAACAGGCTGTGCTGTCCTCCATCGGTCAGGTTCGGATTATCCGCATCGGCAACTTTTGCATTTTTAAGCGTTTGTTTTGGAAAAACCACAAAGTGGTTGTGCAACATTCTAATGCTGGGCACGCCGGGAGAAGTTAATGGCCAAGTCGCATCCAGGCTTGCTTCGCCCGCCAGAACCAACGCTTCTTCGGGATCAGGATATTTTTCCAGCATATAAGAAATGATGATCTGATTCATCCTGTTCCACACATGCTTGACGCTTTCGGCAACCTGCGTGCGCCTGACCGGACGCCCCAAGGGATTTAATATCGTCCTTGATGTATTGTAGATAATGGAACAGTCAAACTCCGTACTATGCCCAAGCGCTTTGCGGTACAGCAGCAAATTTTCAGAATTGACCAGCAAGCCGTTGTTATTTGCCAGATCGTTGAGATTTTCTGTACTGTTGAAAAACTCGTTATGCTTCATTCCTTCTGGCACGTCCAGAGGAATGGGTCTGAAAGGCGTTGTTATCTCGCGCGGGCCGATTTTCATCACATCACTCCTGTCAATTATTTGTTTCTGCCAGCTCCTGCAACAGCGCTTTGAGCAATATCCAGCAACGCTCGACGGATTCAATCTCCACGCCTTCGCCAGGCGCATGCGCACCCCGTATATTCGGGCCGAAAGAAATCATATCCAGGTGTGGATGACTGGCCGCCAGCAGCCCGCATTCCAAGCCCGCATGTATTACCTGCAATCCGGCAGGCTGGCCAAATTCCCTGTTATATACCCGCTGGCACAGCGCCAGCATAGGGGAAGCCAGATCCGGTGTCCAGCCTGGATACTGGCCATTTTGCCATGCCTGCAATCCATAACTTGCGGCCTGGCTAACCAATTTATCGGCCAATGCTGCAGCCCTTGCATCTGATTGCGAGCGCACTTTAAAGGTCGCCTTGAATGCGCCTTTTTCCAGCAAGACCACTCCGAGATTACACGAGGTATCTGTCACGCCCGGAAAATCAACGCTGGTGTATGAAACGCCATTGGCTGCGGTATCAAGAAAAGCCAGCAGACGGTCTCGTTCTTCGCTTGTGACTGATGCATCTGGCATCTCGTCGTAATGGCTGCAAGAAAATCGCACGCCTGCATCAGACTGAGCGAGTCGCTGTTGCCATGCTTCGCAACGGTGCCGTATCCAGTCGTCGATGCTGGAAGCAATGTCATCAGGCAGCGCGCATAGAGCATAAGCTTCACGGGGAATCGCATTCCTCGCCGTACCTGCTTTTATCTCGATCAGACATACATCGG
>JAJXWG010000003.1:11429-26634 GCA_021781695.1 Pseudomonadota bacterium | reverse complement strand
GGGCAGTCAAGGGCAAGCCAAGTTTGCTGGGTGTCTGTTCCGGCATCGTTGCAGGACTGGTTGCAATCACCCCGGCTGCAGGTTATGTCGGCGTGATGGGTGCGCTGATCATCTGTGCAATAGCGCCTGTCGTCTGCTTCTTCGCAGTCACCAAAGTCAAACACTGGCTGGGATATGACGACTCGCTCGATACGTTCGGCGTGCACTGCGTGGGCGGCATCATCGGCTCCATCGGTACCGGCATATTCGTCAATCCCAAGCTCGGCGGCACCGGCGTATGGGATTACGTTGCAAACAAGGTAGGTGATTTCGATGCGACAGCACAGATCATCTCACAACTCTGGGACGTTGGCATCACGCTGGCATGGTCTGCATTCGTAGCCTTCGTGATCCTGTTCATCCTGAAGAAGACGATAGGCATCCGCGCAAGCGACGAAGCACAGGAAGAAGGTCTGGATCTTGCCGACCACGGCGAGAAAGCCTACGACCTTTAACAAAGACTCCTCTGGAACCTGCCTGGTTCCATTTCCGGGGCACCGCAAGGTGCCCTTTTTTTGTTTCCCTTCCTCTACAAGCTGGCATTAGAATAACGCTTCATTCATGATGCGCAATTTTGTTTGACAGCACGGAACATTAAATATTTGGCCACCCGCTAAAGAAATCGGGGGAATAGCCGCTAACTCAAAAACCACCCTACAAAAGAGGCTATAAATGACAACTGCATTCAGTTCGAGTATTGCCACCAAGGTTCAGTGGTCCGTCCAATCGATCCTGCTGCTGATCAGCATTGCCAGCGCGGTGTCGTTTTACACCATAGAACAGAAAAACATGCATCAGGCTGAAAGAGAAAAGATTGAGGTGCTCGCGGATGGCGTCATCAACGGCGCCAACATGCTGATGCTCAACGGCATCATCAGCGATCCGGAACAGAGAAAGCTGTTCATTAAGAAGATGGGCTCAAGTGAAAACATCAAATCCTTAAGGCTGATACGCAACAAACTTGTGCAAAAACAATACGGACCGGGCCTGCCTGAAGAACAGCCCGAAGGAGAAAACCAGCTTAAAGCGCTCGAAGACGGCAAACCTTACTTCGAACAGCGCGGAAACATATATCACGGCGTTGTCCCGTATACCGAAAGCAAAAACTTCAGGGGCACAAACTGTCTGATGTGTCACGACGTTCCGGAGGGTTATCACAATGGTGCTTCCGTGGTCGATCTCGATATCACTTCCGACAATGAAAAGCTCAAGAAGCTCGCATGGATATCGATAGTCGTCATCGTTGCGGTTCAGGTTCTGCTCACTGTGCTCATCAATTACATTTTGCACAGATTCGTTTCGAATCCGGCAAAGCGCATGCAGGCTGCCATCGCACAGATCAGCAATACGGGCGACTTTACTCGCCGCGTCGAAGCGCAAGGAAACGATGAAATCGGACAAACCGCACGCTCTTTCAATGCGCTGATGGAAAGCCTGCAGAAGGCATTGGGCGATGTTCATGAAGGAATCAAAAAAGTCGCGGACTCATCTCATTCCCTGTCGACTTCGTCGCATCAGGTTGCAAATGGATCCAGCGCTCAGAGCGATGCTGCATCCGCGATGGCGGCAACAGTGGAACAGGTAACGGTCAGCATCGCTCACGTTTCAGCAGGGGCGCAGGATGCGCTCAGAATCTCCAGGGACTCAAGCGAACGCTCCGAACAAGGCGGTGAAATCATTCATCGCGCCGCCAAAGAGATGATGGAAATTGCCAACACCGTCCGCCAGACTTCCGTTTCCATCGAAAATCTAGGCGAACAGTCAAACCAGATATCCGTCATCGTGAATGTCATCAAGGAAATTGCGGATCAAACCAACCTGCTGGCGTTAAACGCAGCCATCGAAGCCGCCCGCGCAGGGGAACAAGGAAGAGGGTTTGCCGTGGTGGCGGACGAAGTGCGCAAGCTCGCTGAGCGCACAGCAAAGTCTACCCAGGAAATCACGAATATGATAGCCGTGATACAGAACTCCTCCCGCGTTGCAGTAACCGAGATGGCTGCCATGGTCAATCAGGTTGATGAAGGCGTTGCATTGGCCAAACAGGCAGGCGATGCGATCATCCAGATCAGGACAGAATCGAGCGAAGTCGCCAGAACCGTGGGGGACATTTCCTCGGCGCTGGCCGAACAAAGCAAGGCCAGTCATGACATCGCAGTGCAGATTGAGAAGGTATCCCAGATGACGGAAATGAACAGCGCTGCAGCCGAACAAACCGCAGTCGCCGCAACCGACCTTGAGTCATTGGCAAAAGAAATGCAGGCCACCGTAAACCGATTCAAGATATGATGTTTTCGCGCACAGCCGGATGCCGCCGACCAGCCACGTGCCTCAGCACCGCTGAACGGATTTCAGAAGGAGTTGGGCCGTCGAGCATCTTCCGTCATTGGGGGTGGTAAAGAATGAGGAAAGTTTGTATGCTTCCACAAGCAGCCATGTTGGAAACATGATCAGTGGCAGTTTTGAATGAAGTGCCTAACCACAGAACGCCAGCCGAAGCCTTGCCTTTCATCCGCAATCAACTCATGAATTTTTTGGCAAACCATCCGGCTAATTTGCAGATTCAATCATGGAAGAGGGAACATCATGTACAAACACATCCTGGTAGCGGCGGACGGCAGTGCCACTTCTGACAAGGCGCTGACCGAGGCCATCAATCTTGCAAAGGATCAGCGTGCCGAGCTTAGAATCGTATACACCATCGATGACGCCAGCATCTTTACGGCGGCCGATGTCCCGGACGCCGTCGGGATAGAACAGTCCTGGATAGATGCAGGACACAAGATACTGGAAAAAGCGAAACAGAAGGCACAGGCGGCGGGCATAAATGCCGAAACAAAACTGCTTCAAACAGACATCATGGGTGAGAAAATCTCGGACGCCATCGTGAACGAGGCAAAGGCATGGCCGGCCGACCTTCTTGTCGCCGGAACCCACGGGCGCCGCGGCCTCTCCCACCTGCTAATGGGTAGTGTGGCGGAGGGCATCGTTCGCGTCAGCCCGGTGCCGCTGCTGCTGATCCGTAGAAGCTAGCCCTCCTGCACAGTCCCTAGCTTCCAAACCAGAATGAACTTCCTTTCATCAGGAATTCGACGTATGGCATGTAATGCGACCCATCGCAGGAAAATGTCAGACTGACCGTGCCGTTAAAGATGTTGATCGAAGCCGTGCGCAGGTAAAACGTCGGGTCGGACATGCGCAGGGATTTCATCGTGGTCAGTATCCTTTGAATCTCATCCCTGGGTATCTCGGCATTCGAAGGATAAGGGCAGGATGGAAAAACAAGACAGATGTCCGGATCGCTCAACGCTTCCTGCTCAAGCAGACGGTAGCGGTATGGGTCATCCACGGTCCAGATCGTCACCCGGCTGCTTGAAAAATGCAGCATGCATTGAAACACGCCGCGCTCGGTCAACAGCTCTTCCAGTATGGGCAGGGTCAGGTCGATATTCCTGTCCATCACGCTCTCGACGCGAGACTGCAAAAATACGGTATTCCTTATCGCCTGATCGCCCTTGAGTTGCCGCCAATATCCGGGCTCATCATAGAGTCCGGATGTCACGGGCAGATTCCGCAAGTCAAAATCCGCGCCAAGATAGCCTATCGTTTCGCCCTCACTGCGCACTACCTGCAATGCAGTCAAAGAAGGACGCCGGTCGCGCAGACTGATATAGGCATCCGACAGCAGAAAACCCCAGGGAGGCACGATTTCCTTCATATAAGGCCTTTGCGACCTGTCACGCCCGAAGTGCGTCAGATCATATCCGCCCTGTCCTACATTGTCGCTGATCTGGCGACCGTTCTGATCGATGCAGTAAAGAAAATCGCAGTGGGGGATTTTCAGGTATTCGCTTTGCATGACCTCATTTAACCGCTCGCGACTTCCCCATGCAGGAAGACACAATTCAACCAGACGAGCCATAGGCTCATGCAGCCGCTTGGCCAATTCTTCACGTTGAAGGTAGATGCTTTCTTTCCATGACTTTTCCATGTATTCCATGACAACCCAAAATTAGAAAAGTTTCCCAGCATTGCCGGCAGCTGTCATATATCTGTCACAGCATCGCACTATTGTACGGTCCTCACAAAACCGATAGAGATAAATATCATGCTCGCAAACTCAAGGCATACCATTGCGTCGGATGCGCTGAGCAATATCGTTATGGTTCCGGCACTTGCCACGACCCCGCTTGAAGAAATCATCGCGGGGCGTAAATTGAGCGCGCTTTTTCAGCCCATCATTACCATGAAAAATGGCGAATTCTTGGGTTTCGAGGGGCTGATACGCGGTCCAGCAGACAGCCCCTTGCACTCGCCCTTCAACCTGTTTAGCGCAGCTGAACAGCAAGGGCTGTCGCTTGAAGTCGAGATGCTTGCGCGCCAGATCGTGCTGGAATCCTTTGCCAGACAAAAGCTGCCCGGCAACCTGTTTCTCAACATCAGCCCGGAGACCCTGAACCATCCCAGCTTCAAAAATGGCCAGACGCTGGAATTCATGCATGAACTCCAGATAGACCCAGCAAATGTCGTGATCGAAATCACCGAGAATCAACCGACCTACGACTTCGAAGGGATGCGCAGCGCACTCCTGCACTACCGCGCAATGGGATTCAAAATCGCCATCGACGATCTGGGTGCCGGATTTTCCAGTTTGCGTCTGTGGTCAGAACTGCGCCCCGACTTCATCAAGATTGACATGCACTTCATACAAGGTGTTGATCACGACCCGATCAAATTGCAATTTCTTAAATCCATACAGCAGATCGCCGAAAGTTGCGGCACACGCGTCATTGCCGAAGGGGTAGAAACACCGGGCGAATTGCGCGTGATCAAGGACATCGGCATCGAGCTTGGCCAGGGATATTTCATTGCACGCCCGAGCCACACCCCGCCCCTGCTTGCAACCAGCGAGACGGGCAGCATCATCGGATCATCCAATATTGCCGTTTTTCCGACCGAGGGCATGAATAAGCGCACCCACATGACGGCGCATAAACTGCTGAGCTATGTAGAACCAGAGCAGCCCGAGACCTTGAATGATCAGGTTCTGGAACGCTTCACCAGCAATCCGGCCCTGCGCATCATTCCGGTGGTGAAAAACGGCATACCCAAAGGCCTCATCAACCGCTACCAGTTCCTTGACTGTTTTGCCAAGCCGTTCCAGCGTGAATTGATGGGCAGAAAGTCTTGCGGCCGGTTCATACAGACAGAGCCTCTGCTGGTGGAAAAAAACATGCCCATCGAGGAACTCAGCCATTTCATGGCGGAAGCTGACAGCCGGCATTTTGCTGACGGCTTCATCATCACCGATAACGGCCGCTATATCGGCGTCGCATCGGGGCAGGACCTGCTGCGCGAATTGACGCAGATGCAACTGGAAGCGGCACGCTACGCCAATCCGCTCACACTGCTGCCGGGCAACGTTCCCATCAACGAACATATCGAACGCCTGTTGCTGGCGAACACGCCCTTTATTGCCTGCTACTGCGACCTGGACAACTTCAAGCCATTCAACGACTGTTACAGCTACCGCAAAGGCGACGAAATGATACAGCTGACGGGCAGACTGCTTGGCTGGGCATGCGACCACAAGCAGGACTTTATCGGTCACATCGGTGGCGACGACTTCATCCTGCTGATGCAAAGCCGCGACTGGAAGACGCGCTGCGAGCAGGCGCTGCGCTCGTTCGAACAGGCTGCATCGCTGCTGTTCAAGGAAGAACATCTGGCCTCGGGAGGGTACCTGAGCGAATCGCGCGACGGATGCGTCCAGTTTCACCCAATCACCACGCTGTCCATAGGCGCGATTCAGGTATCACCTGGCCAGTACATGTCACACCATGAAGTTTCTGCTGCAATGAGCGCCGCCAAAAAAATGGCGAAGAAGACACCCGGCAACAGTCTGTTCATAGAACAACGCTCGCCCTGGCACGGAAAATGATGCCCGTCATCGGCGCATTCCGCGCAACCCGATTGCTGCTTCATCTGGCCTATGGCTTCTCGATCGCCTTAGTCTTTCCACGATTAAAGCAAACCCTGCGTCGGCGCATACTTCAGCGCTGGTCGCGCCGACTGCTTTGCATACTGAATGTGAAAGTAGTCTCCGGGTCGATGGACATGCCAAAATCAGGTATCATCGTCACCAACCACATCTCCTGGCTGGATGTCTTCGTGCTCAATGCAATGACCCCGATGCGTTTCGTAGCCAAGTCTGAAGTGCGGCAATGGCCGATGTTTGGCTGGCTGTGCGTACGCGCACAAACGCTGTTCATAGAACGCGGCCGCGCTCGCGATGCTGCGCGCATCAACAAGCAAGTTGTCAGATTGCTAAAGTCCGGCGAATCGCTTGCTGTATTCCCCGAAGGCACCACGACTGACGGAAAGGAAGTGGGCGCCTTTCATGCTTCGTTATTGCAGCCCGCAATTGACGCTCAGGTGCCGATATACCCCGTTGCCATACGCTATCAGGATGCCCATGGCATGCACAGCAAGGCCGCCGCCTACATCGACGATATATCCTTTATTGCATCGCTGTGGAATATCATGAGCTGCAAGAGCATGCATGTGCGTCTTGTTGCAACCCCATTGATCGACGCTACAGATAGTGACAGGCGCTCGGTGACACATAAAGCGCGGCAACAGATTCATGCTGCACTGCTGCATATGTCCGACGCCCCTGACCAACCATGCGACATGTCCCGAGCTGTCGCAGACTATACGACAGCTTGACCCGGCATGGTCAGCTGAACATCTTCTGCCACCAGCTGCGGCGACTGTTGGGCAAGGGTGCTTCATCCACGATCAATGCGGGAGGGATTCTGCTCAGCACCCAGCGCGGGGGAATCTTGACACCGCTGGAGCCGCACGAGCTGCCCAGGTTGTTAGGGTCATGAATCTTGATCAAGGAAGGATGCTCAGGGTCATCTGCAAACACGATGCCGCAATAACTGTATTCGTGTTCACGCCGCAACAGACTATCCACTTCGCGTATGAAAATATCCAGTTCGGCATCTGTCACCGGTTGTCGCGCTGGCTCAACGCCGGTCAGGCTGACATACCAGCCTTGCGGGTTGGCGCGCACACGCACCCACAGTGAATCGAGCTGCTCCCAGCGCAGCATCCCATGGAAAGATCCGTCCATGCGGTTAAAAAATTCCTGACTCATTGCGCTCCCTTATATGCCAGCATTGAAAACTTCCGGAATCTGCCCTGTTTCATCTTTGCAGTGCACAACAGAATTTGTACGGAAAAATCAAATATCGCTATATGATTATATAATCATCTTGCAAAATTTCATCCATCCGCTTATGCTCATGAAAAATCCATGTTTCAGTGCGGGCGCAATTCTCCAGTCCATCGGAGCGCATGCGGTATGCCTGGATGTTAATGCGATCACAGGCAGAACCACCGTCAAAGACGATCGATTTTAATAAAAAAAGGCCGGGCTAACAAATTTTTAACTTTTAAGGATAACTATGTTATTTTCATCAGCACGAATTCACGACACAATGAACGGCATTTTACTCTCGTTGCTGTTCGCGCTCTCTGCGATGTATCTGGGATCCATGTCATGGATGGCTGCAACCGGCCTGTCCCCTCTCATACTGGCTATTTTCATGGGCATGATCTATGCCAACACGCTCCGTTCAAAACTGCCTGCGGAATGGGTGCCAGGCGTGCAATTTACCGCCAAGAACATATTGCGCCTGTCCATCATCCTTTATGGCTTCAGGCTGACTTTTCACGAAATCGCAAGTCTGGGCTGGCAGGTCTTGGCGCTTGATCTGGCCGTGATCGTCTCAACCTTGGGCCTTGCTTGGCTTGTAGGTACAAAGTTGTTGGGCATGGACAGGGATTCCAGCCTGCTGGTTGGCAGCGGTTCGGGTATTTGCGGAGCTGCTGCAGTATTGGCGACGGAAGGCACGCTGCAAAGCGAGCCGTACAAAACTGCTTCTGCCGTAGCGACAGTGGTCATATTTGGCACGATCTCCATGCTGCTGTATCCGCTGGCCCAGACTCACGGGTGGCTGGGTCTGACAGACAAACAATTCGGCATCTGGTCGGGTGCAACCATACATGAAGTAGCCCAGGTCGTCGCTGCAGGCAACCTTGCGGGCGGTGTATCTTATGCCGATGCGGTGCTGGTAAAAATGGGCCGCGTGTTGCTGATGGCTCCCGTGTTGCTGTTCATCAGATGGCTGTTGCAATATTTCGCCACTCACAGCAAGTCTGGCAAAGCGACCAAAGCGCCAACCCCGCCCTGGTTCATCCTGTATTTTATCGCTGTCGTCGCTTTGAACAGCCTGGATCTCATTCCAAAATCCATGGTCAACGCAATCAATCAGATCGACCAGCTGTTGCTCGTTGCCGCCATGGCAGCGCTGGGCATCGAATCGACCTGGGAGAAGATCACCGCATCCGGACCCAAATCGTTCATGCTCGCGAGCGTATTGTTCGTATGGCTTAGTGTTGGCGGCCTGATGGTCGTAAAAACGTTCTTTTAACCCCGCCTCCCGTTTTCCCCTTCTTGAGGGGAAAACGGCCTGCTCAATCCGGCAATTTATCGCGCAAAACGTCGCGCTCAAACCACCACGAGTCGCCGACGATGGCGTCCACCACCTGACTTAAGCGTGGCAGGAAAACCTGCGGATCGCGCAGACCCAGCTTGTCCATCCATGCATCGAGTCCCTTCTGATCCTCCACATTGCTGTGGCGCGCAGCGACCCTTGCGATGAGGTGGTTGGCAAGCAGGCTCCAGTCCCCGTGTTCCTCATCTGTTGCGCGCAGGTCAATCACATAGCGTGCGGTGATTGCAGCCAGCGCTGCGCCATCGGCATAGTCTGGCGTTTCCGACACCACATGGTCCAGCATCGCATAGGTAAGCTGTGCTGCTACCGGGAAAGTCACTGATAGCCACACACCCATGCCCAGCGCGGGTATCGATTGCGGCTGTTCGGTCTGGTAGAGCACATTGCAGGCCTCCACCGCATCCTGCCAGGATTCTTTTTTCAACGCCGCATCGAATGCGGCGCGCGCAATATCCCAGGCTTCCTTCTTTCGTTCCAGCCAGATCAGGATTTCGGCAATATCGAGCTCAAGTCTCGCGCGCGTCAAAGAGTCAGCGGCCGAATAGAGCGCAAGCTCGATATTCTTTTCATGCAACTGCTGCTCGAACCGCAACCGCTCCTCATCGGTCAGGCTGTTATTCATGTCGACCATCGGAACAGGCGGATCAATTTCATTCGTCATTTGCTTACTCGCTCCTTCACGCAACAACTTAGGGCAAAGCCCTGTACTGGGAAAGCCATTGCGGTCTCAATCATGGTTACTGGCTTTGATACACGATCTGGCCATCGACCAGCGTATAGCACACCCTTCCCTGCACTTCCTGTCCGATGTAAGGCGTGTTCTTTCCCTGGCTCTTTAATGCGGCAGGCTCAACACGCCAATACATATCCGGGTCGAACACGCAGATGTCAGCTGCAGCGCCGATGCCCAGATGGCCCGCATCCAGGCCCAGCACCTGTGCGGGGCGCAACGTGACTCTTGCCAGCGCATCGGACAGTGTGATTTTATCCTGCCGCGCCCATTTCAACAGCAAAGGCAGCAGCAATTCCAGCCCAGTCGCACCCGACTCCGCTTCGGCAAAAGGCAATTGCTTCGCATCTTCATCCACGGGCGCATGATTGGTGCAGATCGCGTCTATGGTTCCGTCCAGCAAACCTGCGCGCAGCGCAGCGCGGTCGCGCAAGCTGCGCAGCGGCGGGTTCAGCCGGCAGTTCGGATCAAAAAAGCCGATGTCCATTTCGGACAAGTGCACGTGGTTGATCGAAACGTCACAGGTCACATCCAGCCCCTGCTGTTTGGCCAGACGTATCATCTCCACGCCCGCCGCACTCGACAACCGGCAGATGTGCAGCTTCACGCCGGTTTCTCTCGCCAGCGACAGCATTGTTGCAAGAGCGATTGTTTCGGCGCACACGGGAATCGCCGGCAGGCCGCAGCGCGTCGCCACTTCGCCGTCGTGCGCAACACCGTCGCGCGCCAGAAAACTGTCCTGCGGGCGCAGCCATACCGAAAAACCGAAAGTGGCTGCATATTGCATCGCACGGTACAGAACCCGAGTATCGGTGAGCGGCGCATCGGCCTGGCTGAACGCGACACATCCGGCATCCACCAGCTCTGCCATTTCTGTCAGCTCGCACCCCTTGAGTCCGGTGGTCAATGCGGCCACCGGATAAAGGCGTGCCTGGTGCAGATTCTTCGCGCGATGCTTCAGCATTTCAACCAGCCCCGGCTCATCAAGCGGCGGGTCGGTGTCGGGCGGACAGGCAAGGCTGGTGATACCGCCAGCCACAGCCGCATCCATTTCGGATTCCAGCGTGGCCATGTATTCAAAGCCCGGCTCCCTCAGCCTCGCTGCCAGCTCGATCAGTCCCGGTGCAACGATCAGCCCTGTCGCGTCGATCACTTCTGTTGCAACAAAACCCGCCGGTGCATTGCCTATCGCCGCGATGCTCCCGTCCGCAACGTACACGTCCAGAATTGCATCGAGATCGTTTCTGGGATCGATCAGCCGGCCATTCTTGATGTGTATGTTCATTTGTTGTTTCCTGCCAGAATGCTCATCACCGCCATGCGCACCGCGATGCCGAAGGTCACCTGTGAAAGAATCACGGACTGTGCGCCATCTGCCACGCGCGAGTCGATCTCGATGCCGCGGTTCATCGGCCCTGGATGCATCACAATTGCATCGCTTCTGGCATAGGCTAGTTTTTCCTCGGTCAGCCCGTAATTCTTGAAATACTCCTGGCCGGACGGGAGCAATGCGCCCTGCATGCGCTCGTTCTGCAGGCGCAGCATCAGCACCACATCCACATCCTTCAGTCCCTTCGCCATATCGTGATAGACCTGCACGCCGAGATTTTCGACTGCCGTCGGCAGCAAGGTCTTGGGCGCTATCACCCTGACCTCGGGCACCCCCAGCGTTGTCAGCGCATGTATCTGCGAACGCGCAACGCGTGAATGCAGCACGTCGCCGACGATTGCGACGCGCAGGTTGTGGAATTCCTTCTTGTAATGACGGATGGTGAACATGTCCAACAGCGCCTGGGTAGGGTGCGCATGACGCCCATCGCCCGCATTGATCACGTGTATTTCCGGTGCGACATGGCGGGCGATCAGGTGCGCCGCACCGCTTTGCGAATGGCGCACCACGAACATATCGGCATGCATCGCGCACAGGTTATCCACCGTATCGAGCAGCGTCTCGCCCTTGCTGGTTGACGACGAGCCGATGTTCAGATTGACCACGTCCGCAGATAGTCTCTTTGCTGCGATCTCGAATGTGGTGCGCGTGCGCGTGCTGTTTTCGAAAAAAATATTGAATACCGATTTGCCATGCAGCAGCGGCACCTTCCTGATCTCGCGCCCTTCATCGGCGGCATCCAGAAAAGTTGATGCGCGATCGAGTATGTCGAGCATGATGCGCACAGGCAAGCCTTCCGTGGTCAAAAGGTGCTGCAGTTCGCCACGCTCATTGAGTTGCGGATTATTCATGCACAAAACCTCTGCCTGCCCGAATGCCGGTCGCTGGCTCGTCCAGATAGGCCTGCAAGATCTGCTGCGCTGCATATTGGTCTATCCATTTCTTCTGCTCCCTGCCAGTTATTCCTTCCCTGCCAAGCTGGCTGCTGGCAGCATGCGAAGTATAACGCTCATCAACCAGTATCGCGGGCAGATTGAATCTGCCGTTAAGGCGATTTGCAAAGCGCCTGCAAAGCGCAGTCAGTTCGTGCGGAGTGCCATCGTCGCTCAAGGGCAGCCCGACCAGCAAAGCCGCAGGCTGCCATTCATTGACAAGCACAGCTATCTTGGCGAAACGCTCTTCGTTTTTCTCGCCAACAATGGTTGTCAGGGGTTCCGCACTGGAAGAATAGGTGTTGCCGACAGCCACCCCTATGCGCATGGTCCCGAAATCAAAGGCTAACAGGGTGCCTTCCAGAGGATCGAGGACTGAGGACTGTGGATTGAATGCTGTCGCTGCGCGAGTTTTTTCTTGTACTCTGTCCTCTGTCATCTGCTCTCTGGTGTCAGGCATGCCCTGCGTCCTCGACCAGCATCGAATAATTCACGCCGAGCAGCGCCATCGCCGCACCCAGTCTTTCTTCCGCAGGCAGTCCGAACAGGATGCGTTCATTGGCCGGCACCGTAAGCCATGTGTTCTCGTTGATTTCATGCTCGAGCTGGCCCTGTTCCCACCCGGAATAGCCAAGGGTCACCAGAAAATGATCCGGCCCTTTCCCTTCAGCCATTGCTTCGAGTATATCCCTGGAGGTTGTCAGCGCAAGCCCGGCATTGATGCGCAGCGTCGACTGCCAGTCCTGAGCGGTGTCGTGCAGCACAAAGCCGCGTTCAACCTGCACAGGTCCGCCCACATGCACGGGCACCTGTTCCAGCGATGCCTGGTGCAGTGGAATATTGACCTGCTCGAACATCTCAGCCATCGTCAGGCTGATCGGGCGGTTGACGACCAGACCCAGCGCGCCG
Organism: Pseudomonadota bacterium; assembly: GCA_021781695.1. Lineage (GTDB taxonomy): Bacteria > Pseudomonadota > Gammaproteobacteria > Burkholderiales > Gallionellaceae > Gallionella. The sequence continues at coordinate 14,049 of JAJXWG010000003.1, read as the reverse complement.
TTTTCATCATGCTCGCAGATATAGGTCAACGTGCCGGCAAAGAAACCCTCTTGCATGGCAGGCATGGCAATCAGAAAATGATTGGTAAGATCGAACTTGGACATGCCGGCATTGTATCCGGCTATGCGGTCCTTCACAATGTTGAAAGAAACCCAATGCCTCTAGGCCGTTACAGGCAACAATGCGGCTATCTGTTCAAGCAGATCATCTTCCTGAAAGGGCTTGCCAAGATACGCATTGACGCCCAGGCCCATCGCAAAGTCCCGATGCTTGTCTGCCGCACGCGAGGTGATCATGATGATAGGGATATTCTTCGTCCTTTCTTCGCGTCGCATCAGTTTGGTCAGTTCAAAACCGTCCATGCGCGGCATCTCAATATCGAGCAGCATCACCGAAGGGATAAGTTCGTTCAGCTTTTCCAGCGCATCGACACCGTCCTGAGCCGTCACCACCTGATAGCCTGCGCGCGTCAGCAAGCGCGTGGTGATCTTGCGCACGGTCAGCGAATCATCCACGACCATGATGGTGGGCTGTGCATCCGGCAATACCGTCTCCACCCTGGGTGCCTTGCGCACCGCTAAGCGCTGCTTCATCTGGGCAGGATTCAGAATCAATACCACTGCGCCATTACCCAGCACGGTCGCTCCCGCGATACCGGGCAGTCTCGACAGCTGTGGACCGATATTCTTGACCACCGCTTCCCTGTTGCCGCGCAACTCGTCAACATGCAACGCTATCCTCTGGTTGCCGCTGCGCAGCAGCAGCAGCGCGTTATATGGCTTAATCTCTGGCACGCGTTCCTCATCGCCCAGCAAGGTTGGCAAATAGCTGAAAGGATAGTTATTGCCTTCCCATTCGATTTTTTGTTTACTGTACAGCGCTTGCAGTTCATCGGGCTTCACCTGACGAACCTGCTCCACCATGGTGGATGGAATCGCATAGACATGGTCTCCGGCTTGCACCATGAGCACCTGGGTCACCGCGAGCGTCAAGGGCAGATGGATCGTAAAACGCGTCCCCTTTCCCGGCTGCGAGGTGACATCAATGCGTCCGCCCAATGCCGTGATCTCGCTGCGCACCACGTCCATGCCTATGCCGCGCCCTGCTATTTCGGTCACTTCAGCCGCGGTTGAGATACCCGTAGTGAAAATCAGCTGCGCCAACTGATCTTCGCTGATGTCATCGCTGATATCTCCCAGCAGGCCCTTCTTCAAGGCCTCTGCGCGAAGGCCGGCAAAATTGAGGCCTTTGCCGTCATCACTGAACTCAAACACGACTTCATTGCTTTCCTGGCGCAGGCTCAGGCGTATTTCACCGATCGCATCCTTGCCGCTGTTGATGCGCTGCTGCTCATCTTCCAGGCCATGCACGATCGCATTGCGCAGCAAATGCTCGAACGGCGCCGTCATTTTCTCCAGCACGCTGCGATCCAGTTCTACGTTCGTACCCTCCAATTCCAGGTTGGCGCGCCTGTTGAGCTCCTTGCCGGTTTGACGCACCAGCCGGTAGAGCCGCTCGCTCATGCTGCTAAACGGCACCATGCGCACACCCATCAGATTCTGCTGCAGTTCGCGGTTCAATCGCGCCTGTGCAAACAGGGCCGAATTGGTCTCGTCGATATTTTTCAACAGCGTCTGTTGAACCGTCTGCACGTCATGCACGCTTTCATTCATGAACCGCGTCAACTCCTGCAAGCGAGTGAAACGGTCAAACTCCAGCGGATCAAACTGCTCGTTGTGTTCGGCTGCCAGCGAAACGCGCGCCTGAATCTGGCTTTCCGCCTGAATTTCCACTTCACGCAACTGCTTGCGCAGCCTGGTCACACTGCCCGAAAGCTCGAGCAGTCCGTCCTTGAATGCACGCAGCTCGGTTTCCACGCGCGAGCGCGCCACGCTGACTTCGCCCGCCTGATTGACCAGTCGGTCTATCACGTCCGAACGCACGCGCAGCATGCCCACCTGCTGCGCACGCTCCAATCCGGCAGACGTCATTTCGACCATCTCTTCAACTGCGGCAGGTTCCTCCGTTGCCTGAACCTTGCCGCTGCGCAACTCTTCAAGCAGCGTGTTGAGCTGGTCCAGATCGCTCTCCAGCGCATCCAATGTCTCGCTCGCAAGGATCTCCTCGAGCAAACTGCTTTCCATCGTATGCGCGATATCGCCCATTCGCATCGCACCTGTCATGCGCGCGCTGCCCTTTAGCGTATGCAGCAGACGGTTCAACAGATTCAGCTCTCCATCGGGAGCCTGGCGCAACGCGCGCAAGCAATCGCCTATCTTGGGCAGCAGTTCATCCGCCTCATCCAGGAAAATCGGCAGCAACTGTTCATCCAGATCATCGCGCAGCATCGGCCCGCGCATATGTACCGATTTAACCTGTGCAGGCTCTTCAGCATGCATCTCCCGCAGCGTCTCGTTGACATCCTCGTCCGCCGGGATTTCTGCCGCCTGGACTTCTGCCGCCTGGACTTCTGCCGCCTGGACTTCTGCCGCTTGGACTTCTGCCGCTTGGACTTCTGCCGCTTGGACTTCTGCCGCTTGGACTTCTGCCGCTTGGACTTCTGCCGCTTGGACTTCTGCCGCTTGGACTTCTGCCGCTTGGACTTCTGCCGCTTGGACTT
>JAJXWG010000003.1:0-11419 GCA_021781695.1 Pseudomonadota bacterium | reverse complement strand
TGGACTTCTGCCGCTTGGACTTCTGCCGCTTGGACTTCTGCCGCTTGGACTTCTGCCGCTTGGACTTCTGCCGCTTGGACTTCTGCCGCTTGGACTTCTGCCGCTTGGACTTCTGCCGCTTGGACTTCTGCCGCCTGGACTTCTGCCGCCTGGACTTCTGCCGCCTGGACTTCTGCCGCCTGGACTTCTGCCGCTGGGATTTCTGCGCCATGTTCATGCGCTGCACGGGTTTCTGCAAGCACCGCAGCGATTTCTTCAGGGGGCGCTATCTCTTCTCTTTCGCCGATAATTCTGTCCTTGTCAGCCTGCACACGCCCGACAAGCTCATCGTGCGCCTGCGGCATTTTCCTGGCGCAAATGCACTGCACCATCTCGTCGAGTGTTGCAATGGCCTCCTCGAGCATTTTTTCCTGCTCCGTGCTTACCTCTTCGGTCCCGTCCATATTGGCCTGCAGCCATCCTTCCACGGCCGCGGACAACTGCACAACAGACATGAATCCCAGACTGCGACAGATTCCCGCAAGTGTATGCGCTGCGCGCATGAAATCATAAACCACCTGTCTTGGCTGTGTCGCCATGAACAATGCAAAGTGATGATGCAATGCAGCCACATTCTGGCTGGCTTCTTCACTGGCGATCTTGAACAGCGTAGGCGGAAGCGCGATCTCCCCTATCACGATGGACTGGGGCTCTGCAAAGTCATCGGCAGGCACAACTTCCTGTTCAGCATGTACTACCGGTTCAACCAGCGGCTCGGGCTCTGCAACCGTTTGCGCCAGAACCGCTATTTCAGGCCTATCTTCGACAACCGTTTCGACATGCTCCCGTTCTTCGGGCGCAGGACCGGATTCCTGAGTCTGTTCAATTTTTTGCTCCGCGACAGGCCCGATTATGCCGCTTTCAATTTGACGTGCGCGCTCGACAAGATCGGCCGCTTCGATGAGGGTATGGCCCTGCTTGTCAAGATCCGTCACCCAGCCTGAGAAGGCCTGCGTCGCATCCACAATAAATTGCAGCAAGCCTGAGCTGGCCTGCTTTCTGTCCTGCACGCACTTTTGCAAGGCGCGCTCACATGCCCACGCCACTTCTCCCAGCTCTGTCAAGCCGACCATGCGCCCGCTGCCCTTCAAAGTATGGAAGCCGCGGCGCATGGTGATCATGGGCTCAGTATCTTCAGGATGCAACTGGCTGATTTCGACATTGTCGCGCATGATGCCCAGCACTTCCTTCGCTTCCTCCAGGAAGATTTCGAGCAGCTCTGTGTCTTCGTTTGCTGGGCGCACGGGCGCAGGGCGTGCCTCTTTTGCAGGCATCTCAACTGCCGCTGGCTGTGCTGTCGAGGATACCTGACCCAGCCCGTTCAACTCGGCCAATGCCTCGCGCATGGCATCCGTGTCTTCTTTCTGTCCGCGCACCAATTGCTGAAGATATGCATGCAGCGCGCTTACTGCCTTTGCCAGCGCCTGCGTTGCTGCCGGCCTGGGCGGTGTCGTTTCTGCCGCAAAATATTGCACAAGTGCCTGAATTTCATTCAGCAATTGTTCGGCCAATTCAAGAGACAGGATATGCAAGCCTCCGTGTATCTGTACAAGCAGGCGCTGCAAACTGCCCAGCTCGTCGCGCCTTCGGGCATCGCTAAAGAACAGGCTCAGTCCCTGTTCGACATGCTCAAGATTTGCCTGCATCTCGCCGGCCAACGTTGCAGTCACCGAGCTTTGCTCGGTTCGTCCGTATAGTCTGATCAGCTCTTCAATGCGCTGCGTATCCTCGGGCTTATGATTCATCGCAGCATCGATCTGATCGGACAATATGCGCGCCCGCTCCATGAAGCGTTTGTCTATGGCTTCGTATTGCGCCATACCGCTGCGCCACAGCATCAGCGCCATTGCCACATCTTCGCCGATCAGGCGGGCATATTCGGGCTCACGCAAATGCTCGGAAAGCGCTTCGATTTTCTTGCTCAGGTATTGGGGCGGGCTGCGCTCTATCGTGTCGCTCTTCTGCGCAATACTTTCGATGTACTCGACAAACTTGATGCAGGCATCCTTATTCCCTGCAACGCATTGCTCCCAGTTGTCCTCGGCTTCCTGCATCTGGTCGAGAAGTTCTTCATAGGAGTGCTTTTCTTCGGCATAGCTCAACGCAACCGGGAAATACTGCTCGAGCGCGTATTGTTGCCTGATCTGCGCCACACGCTCGCTGTCCATCTCGCTCAAGCCTATCAGGTATAGCATCTCGTTCATGACGGCCTGTGTGTCGCCAGCACGCCCTTTTGCAACTGCCCGCATCTGCCTGTCTATCCTGCCCAGAAGCTTGCGCACATTGAGATCCTGCGACACCACCCTCGCGCAATCGAGCAACCCGCCTGCAACCCACCAGAATTGCTCATTCTCGGAAACACAGCTCACCATCGTATCCAGCGCCTGCTGCATCTCAGGGTAAGCCGTCTCTACGTCATCTTTTCTGAGCCAGCGCAACAAGGCGCGCTGATACTGCCTGTGCGCTACACGGCGCAGGGCTGCGGCATCTTCGGGTCGGTCGGCATTCGCAATGGATTCGGGCAGTGGCACTGCCAGTTTGGGAAAAAACAGATCCTGCTCGAATGACATCTCCATGCCGCGCAGATGCTGCATGGCCTCATATTTTGGAAACAGCCTTAACGCTGCGTTATCCGCCCCCTGCATCAGCGCATCCAGATAGGCTGTCAAACCGTTCAGCGCACTTTGCAGAACCGTGCGGTAAAGCGGAGAAACCAGCGTGACGTTGTCCGCCAGTTCAGCCAGCACGTGGTTTATTTCCTCGCAGAATACGGCAACGCCATCCAGGCTGATCATTCTGAGCACACCTTGAACGCGGTGCAACTCTGCTCTCACCTCACTCAATGCTTCCGCACTCTCGCCCGGCTCATCAAAATACTGAACAAGCCGCTCGTTCACCACCCTTAGCGCCTCATCCATGCCGGGCTTTACAACGGCAAGCGTCGCAGAATCGAATGTCGTTTGGTTAGACATGATGGCTCGCGATCAAAGCTTGAAGCCTGCGACAGAGTCCTTCAGATCTGCTGCAAGGCTGGTCAACTTTGCAGCAGAGTCAAATGTCAGACGCGTCCCCTCCATGGTTTGCTCAGAAATACCCAGTATATCCTCCATCACGCCGGACACTTCGCCAGCCATCTCGGTTTGCACCTGAGTCGACACAGAGATGCTGCTGATCAGCGTTGCCAACTGGTTTGAAACTTGCTCGATCTCCTGTAGCGACTGGCCTGCGGCCTCGGAGAGTTTCGCCCCCTCAACCACACCCATCGTGCTCTTCTCCATCGCGGACACCGCATCGTTGGTATCATTTTGAATGGTCTTCACCAGCGCGCTGATTTGCTTGGTCGCCTCGGCTGAACGCTCCGCCAGTCGTTGTACCTCTTCTGCAACGACCGAGAATCCGCGCCCCGCCTCACCCGCTGAAGCTGCCTGGATTGCAGCGTTCAAGGCCAGCACATTGGTCTGTTCGGTAATGTCAGAGATCAGATCCACGATTTCGCCGATCTCCTGTGAGCTCTCGCCGAGCCGCTTGATGCGCTTGGAGGTTTCCTGGATATGCTCGCGTATGCCGTCCATGCCTGCAATCGAATTTCGCACCGCAAGCGCGCCCTGATTGGTCACCTGCTGCGTATGCCTGCCCACTTCCGCCGCCTGCAGCGCTGCAGCGTCAACTTCACTGATGGATCTTGCGATCAGCTGCACGGATTCTTCGGCGCCCTTGATTTCTTCCATCTGCTTCTGCGTCGAGGCCAGCAGGCGTTGTGCAATGCCTTCCGAATCTTCCGTTGCAATTCCCATCTGCCCTGCTGCATCGGTGATGCGGGCAACCAGCTTGTGCAGTTCCTCTGCGGTGTAGTTGATCGAGTCTGCAACCGCCCCGGTGATTTCTTCTGTCACCGTCGCGCGCACCGTCAGGTCACCGTCCGCAAGATCGCTCAGCTCGTTCATCAGCCTCAAAATCGCGTGCTGCGTTTGCTTGTTCGCCTCCTCGGCCAGCAACGCGCGGTGACGCGCCTCGTTCACATAGACCTTGAACAACAACCACATCAGCAACAGCAGTGAGATGGCAGACAGACCCATCACCAGGCCGGTATATTGCCCGTGAGTCGATTGCTTGTATTGGCTCAGCAGATCCTGGGACTGCTTCAACATTATTTCAGTGTCATCCAGAATGCTTTTTCCGGCATTGCGCGACGTCTTCACAATCCCTGCGTTGGCGTTGATGTAGTCAACCAGTGAATGATATTCGTCAAGATTGTCATTCAGCTGCGCTACCAGATCACCACCCTGCGGCCAATCACCGAGTATTTTCTGCACCTCATCTAGCTTGGCCTCCAGACCCGGCACATCTTCCGTAGAACCGCTGGTCAACACCAGCTGCATGGTATTGACAGTCTGCTCCAAAAGGGCGTCCAGCCGCTCGGCCTTTTGTGCCAGAGACGGTGGCGCACTGGATACAATTTGATGGGTCAGGCTCAGAATATTGTTGTTCGTTTCAGCATTCAGCGTAACCAGAAGTGGTCGCGCAACAACCAGTTCATCCAGTGAACTCTCGGTGCTTTTCCAGCGCGCCATCAGCGCGTTCAGCGTTACCCGCGCAACGCCTTCCGTGGGCGGCAGGTTCTCGTTTTCGCCTTTGTCCAGCTTGGTCAGTATCGCAGCAAAATCCTGCCTCGTCTTGTCGGTTTCTTCAAATGCATCCGGATCGCCCGAGAAAATGGCTGCGGTATCCTTGGCAAGGCGCTGCGTCAGCATCCCAAGGTTACTGGACAGCTCCAGATATCTGGCGCCGTTTTGCGTGTCCGTATAATCTATACCTACCGCCATGAAGCCAATCAGGAAGGAGATGGCCACCCCCCCGCCCAACACCTTCAACTGCTCGGAGAATGGCAAGTGACCGATTAGTGGTAACGGCTTTTCAGCCTTTTCATCTTTATTGCCTGCTGTTTTGCGTGACCTGAAACTGGGTAACTTAAACTTGAATGCCATATTCGTTTTCTCCGGGGGACAGATACTGCTAAATACCTATTTGCAAAAACTCCGGCTGCCCAAGCAACCCAATCACATCAAGTTTGCGCCAAGCCACGTCCTGTTCGTCAAAATACATGTCCTTCTGCTTCTCGTCGCGCTGCCACTTGCTCGTATCGCGCAGACCAAACACCTTTTCCACCAGCAACGCTGCATTGAAGGCATAGCGTTCTGCAACCAGCAACAGACGATTGGTGATGGCACCGGAGGCGGCGCCCTGATGCATGAAGGCTGCCATGTCTGCAACGCAGTATAAATTGCCGCGCACATTGGCCACGCCGCGAAACCAGGGACGTGTGAGCGGGACGGGCGCCAGGGACGGCATCGACAACACCTCGCTGATGTCCACCATCTCCACCAGATAATTCTGCCCGGCGATCTGTATCCCCAGCAGTGACAATTGTCCGCCCATGCGGCTTTTGTCCTGCATGCGGTTGCTCAGGTTTTGCTGGAACTCGCGCAGATTGATTCGCTTGGGCATGGTTATTCGGTGTCAGATGAGCGCGGCAATCTTGCTCAGCAATTCGGCAACGTTGACGGGCTTCACCAGATAATCCTTCGCACCCTGCCGCATCCCCCAGATCTTGTCGGTATCCTGATCCTTGGTGGTGCAAAGCAAAACCGGGATATGAGCCGTGACCGGGTCTTTGGTGATCGCTCGCGTTGCCTGAAAGCCATTCAGGCCCGGCATCACCACATCCATCAACACCAGATCAGGCTTATCCTGCTTGGCTTTGGCCACCCCCATTTCGCCGCTCTCGGCAAATGAAACTTCAAAACCCTGCTTGGTCAGAATTTCTCCAAGGATATGACGCTCCGTTGCCGAATCATCCACCACCAGTATTTTCTTAATAGTCATGTTCATGTCCCTGTGTATGCAAGATGACTGATTCTATCAGGCTCTTTTTGTTAAATGGTTTGATAAGATACTGGTCGGAACCGGCCAACTTGCCGCGCGCGCGATCGAACAGCGTATCTTTGCTGGTCAACATCACGACGGGTATATTTTTGAATTGCGGGTTGTTTTTGATCAATGCACAGGTCTGATAACCATCCAGCCTTGGCATCATCACGTCCACGAATATGATATCCGGCCGTGTATCCACCACCTTGGACAAGCCGTCAAATCCGTCCTCGGCAAGCACCACCTGACACCCTGCCTGCGATAGAAATATCTCCCCACTACGCCGTATGGTGTTGCTGTCGTCAATCAGCACGACCTTGACGCCAGACAATGGCAAATTTGCGCTCAACCTTCCCCCCTTGCTGTGACGAAACCATCATCCTAAGGATTTTTTTTATTTCTATCCTAACCGATAGTTTATAGTCTTGGCAATTTTATTGATTATGCAAAGCGCTAGCGCCTCCAGAAATGCGGCGTGAACAGGATCAACACGGTAAATATCTCCAGCCGCCCGATCAGCATGGACAGCGCGCATATCCAGGTCTGAAAATCCGTCAGCCCCTGATAAGTGCTCGCAGGACCGACAACACCCAAGCCTGGACCTGCATTGTTGATACAGGCGATCACAGCTGAAAATGCGGACACAAAGTCCAGACCGCTGACCAACAGCGTGAAGGTCAGCACAGCCACGCTCATGAAATACAGAAAAATGAAACCCAACACGGAGAAAACCACGTTATTCGGAATAACCTGCCCGCCGATCTTCAGCGGATTCACCGCTGACGGGTGCAGCAGCCTGATGAACTCGCGCCCCGCCTGTTTGAACAGCACCAGCGTCCTGATCATCTTGATGCCGCCGCCGGTAGAACCGGAACTTGCGGTAATACACCCCAAAAACAACAGCCAAAGCGGTGCAAAAATCGGCCAGCGATTGAAGTCTGCGTTGTTCAGGCCGCAGTCGGTTGCCATCGAAACCACATTGAAACTGGCATAGCGCAATGCCGTCCAGAAATTGGGATAACTTCCCTTCCACCAGAGAAACACGGCAATCCCGGCGCAGCTCGAAAGAACCAGTCCCAGCGTAGACAGTCCCTCCACATCCAGGAGATAAGGCATGAGGCTCTTTTTACGCCAGACCAGAAAGTGGGTCGCAAAATTCATCGCAGCCAGCAGCATGAACACCATCAGCACTGCCTCGATGGCCGGCGAGTTGAAATAGCCTATGCTGGCATCATGCGTCGAAAACGCGCCCAGCCCCATCGCAGCAAACGCATGGCAAATCGCATCCAGCCAATTCATGCCGACCAGTTTCAAGGATGCGATGCAGGCCAGCGTAATCACCAGATAAACCAGCCACAGATTGCGCGCCGTTTCAGTGATGCGCGGGGCAAGCTTAGTCTCTTTCATCGGCCCCGGAGTTTCCGCCTTGAACAGCTGTCGCCCGCCTATGCCAAGAAGCGGCATCACCGCCACCGCCAGCACGATAATTCCCATGCCGCCCAGCCAGTTCAATTCATGGCGCCAGATGTTGATGGCAGGCGGCAGATGATCAAGGCCTGTCAGCACGGTAGCCCCCGTGGTGCTCAACCCCGACATAGTCTCAAAATAGGCATCGGTAAAGCTTAGGCTGGGTAATGCCATCAGAAGCGGCAACGTTGCAACAGCCGGCATGGCCGTCCACATCGCCGCCACGAGCAGGTAACCCTGCCTTATCGAAAGCTCGTCTTTGTAATTACGTGCGGAGAGCCACAGCACGCCGCCGATGATCACCGTCCACCCCATCGCAACAAGAAAATCCTTCAGCAGAGGAAGATCGGCATAGATCAGCGCAGTGATCACTGGCATCACATAGGCCAGGCTGAACACCACGATCATCAGGCCCAGCGCACGAATGACGGTGCGTTCCATCAGAAAAATCCAAGGCTGACCTGAAACAGTTTCTCGACTTTTTTCACCATTTGCTTGTTGATGACAAACACGATGACGTGATCCTCGGCTTCGATCACCAGATCGTGATGCCCCATCATGACTTCATCGCCCCGCACGACCGCACCTATCGTCGCACCCTTGGGCAGATCGATTTCGTCTATGCGGCGCCCCACCACTTTGGAAGATTGCCGGTCTCCATGCACCACCAGTTCGAGGGCTTCGGCAGCACCCCGGCGCAACGAATGCACCGCAGCCACATCGCCTTTCCTCACATAAGCCAGCAACGAACCGATGGTGACCTGCGCCGGAGAAAGCGCGATGTCTATCTTGCCGCTTTGCACGAGATCGACATAGGCGCTGCGGTTGATCAGGGAAATCACCTTTCGCGCCCCTGCCTGCTTGGCAAGCAAGGAGGACATGATGTTGTTTTCATCATCATTGGTCAGCGCGCAGAACACATCCACATCATCGACCCCCTCCTGCTGCATCAGCTTTTCATCCGTGCCATCGCCGTTCAACACCAGCGTTCTGGACAACTCGCCGGCCAGTCTTTCACAGGATTTCTTGTTGAACTCGATAAGCTTCACCTGATACTCCCGCTCCAGCGCACGGGCCAGGCGACGCCCGATATTGCCGCCCCCTGCGATCATGATGCGGCGCACAGGCTTATCCATGCGGCGCATTTCCTTGAGTACACTGCGGATATTCTTGGTCGCGGCAATGAAAAAAACTTCATCACCGTCTTCAACTACCGTGCTGCCTTCGGGTATCAGCGGCCCATCTTTGCGAAAGATCGCCGCCACGCGCGTATCGACCTGCGGCATATGGGTATGCAGAAAACTCAAAGGCTTGCCTACCAGCGGTCCGCCCGTAAATGCACGCACGGCCACCAGGGATGCCTTGCCATGCGAGAATTGAAGCACCTGCAACGCTTCGGGAAATTCGATCAGCTTGGTGATGTAGTCGGTGAGTATCTGCTCGGGGCAGATGGAAAAGTCCACGCAGAAATTATCCTTGTTGAACAACTCGGGGCGCGCAAGATAATCGGCCGAGCGTATCCTGGCGATGCGTGTGGGCGTATTGTAGAGGCTGGCCGCCAGTTTGCAGGCCACCATGTTGACTTCATCGCTTTGCGTCACCGCCAACAGCATGTCAGCCTCGACAATGCCGGCCTGTTCGAGTATCGAAGGATGCGATGCGCTGCCCGTCAACACCCGAAGATCCAGCCTCTCCTGCAGCAATGCGAGCTTTGCAGCGTCCTGATCCACGACAGTGATGTCATTGGCCTCGTTCACCAGGCTTTCCGCCACGGTTGAACCGACCTGGCCAGCACCCAGTATCAATATTTTCAAGGTGACCCCTTTGTTCTTGAAAAAAGTCGCCCGCAGACTGAAGACTCAGCGCATTCAATCTTTCTGTGCGCGTATCCAGTTTTTCCACTCGGCAAACAAGGCATCGCTGCGCGCCGCAATGACAGAACGCTGCCATATATCGCCCGCCGAAAAATCATCGTTCTCTATGCAGGCTGCGTATCCGCCCGCCTCAGTCAGGATCAGCGCACCTGCCGCATAATCCCATAGCTTCTGTCCGCCGTGCAGATAAAGATCATAGCGCCCCGCAGCGGTATAACACCATTCCAGCGCGCTGGCTCCGAAGTTGCGCAGCGATGCGCAAGGCGGATTGGTCGCAAGCTGCGCTGCAAGCCCGGGACGCAGGCGTTTCATATCAACATTGGCAAGCGCCTGCTCCATGGTCCGTGCTATGGCATGGCCAAGCAGCTTTTCACCATTCAGATAGGCTCCCCGGCCGGATTCGGCGGCAAACATTTCATCCGAAACAGGCTCATAGACCACACCCAGCACTGCCTTTCCCTCGCGCAGCAGGGCCACAGAAACTGCAAAATAGGGCAGGCCGTGGACAAAGTTGGAAGTGCCGTCTATCGGATCCACGCACCACAATCCTTCATGCGCCGATTGCCAGATCGCCCGCTGCTCCTCTTCAGGCATCTCCTCGCCCAGCACGGGTACGTTGCAGATAGCCTGTAGCTTCTTGGACAGTATGGTTTGCGTGGCGATATCCGCATCGGTACACAGACTGCCGTCGCTCTTGTGCTGGTGCGCGACCTTCAGGTAACGCGGCATGATCTCCTCTGCAGCCACGAGCTTGACCGCAGCAATGGTCGCCTTGAGCAGCGCGCTCATGCCGGTTACATTGTTTTTCGACGGCTGCGCCATGTTACTCATTCTTCCATTTTATCGAGCAGCCCATGCTGGCAATCTGCTCACTCGGGCCTTGTCCGGTCTTGGCCACTTGCAGCATCGCGTTGTAAAGATCGCGCGGCGCGTCCTGAACAAGTTCCTTGCGAGATGCATCCAGGCGGCCTCGATATTGCAGCTCAAGGCTCGCATTGAACCCGAAGAAGTCGGGCGTGCACACAGCGCCGTAATCCTTCGCCACCTGCTGGCTTTCGTCCAGAACATACGGGAAAGGATAGCGATACTGCTCGGCTACCAGCTTCATGTTTTCGAAAGAGTCCTCTGCATATTCGGCCACATCGTTGGACATGATGGCGATGCTGTTGATGCCGTGCTGCTGCAACTCGAGCGTATCGCGCACCAGGCGTTCGCGTATGGATTTCACATAAGGGCAATGATTGCAGATGAACATCACCAGCAAACCGTTCTTGCCGCGCGCATTGGCTAGGCTGTAGCGCTTGCCATCGATACCCGGCAGATCGAAATCACGTGCCTTCCAGCCGAAATTACACAAAGGGGGTTGCAGACTGACCATTTCATGCTCCTGACAAGATATTCTCCGGCAGTATATTATCACGCCTACAGCCACTCTTAACGATCTCATCATGCCGCGCTTCTACTGTCCGCCACCGCTCCCTCGCACGGACTCGTTCACCCTGCCGGAGAATGCTGCGCATCATGCCAGCCGCGTGTTACGTCTGCATGAGGGAGATCATGTACAGCTTTTCGACGGACTGGGTGCAGAGTGTCATGGCTTTATTGAAAGAGTCACAGGCAAACAGGTCATCGTGAACCGCATCACTCATATTCCTGCGGACCGCGAATCCAAGCTGCCTGTGCTGCTCGCGCAGTCATTGTCCAGCAGCGAGAAAATGGATTGGGTCATCCAGAAAGCCACCGAGCTTGGCGCAACAGAAATACAGCCGCTCGCCACCGAGCGCAGCGTTGCAAGATTATCACCCGAACGCGCACAGCGCCGAACGGAACATTGGCAGCAGGTTGCCATCTCGGCTTGCGAACAATGCGGACGCAATAGGTTGCCATTGATACATGCGCCTGTGGACATCATGACTTGGCTGGACAAGATGCGTCTGACTGACAGTAGCAAATTCATCCTGCTGCCTCAGGGTAACATTTCACTGCAAGCGCAGAAGAAGCCGGAAGGGATGGCCATATTGCTGATCGGCGCCGAAGGTGGATTTTCACAGGTGGAGAGCGAATCGGCGCAGCTTTCCGGCTTTATTCCGATACGCCTGGGCGCGCGCATA